>CAYVXS010000167.1:0-5777 GCA_964454885.1 uncultured Pirellulales bacterium | reverse complement strand
CGAAATCAGCGGCGGTCGGTTTTAGAGTCAGGTCGTACCATTGACCTCCTTCGGTCATAAGATCGGACCATCTGACTATCTGTCCTGTGTAAGTTGCAATGCGGCCCATAATACCGGTCAGCGTGGATTCGGCGACATTGCGGGCCTCGTTGATCGGCTTTTCGTCGAGAATACTTTTGAGTAAATCGATGTGCTCCTGGACATACGGATCTTTATACCCGGAAAAGTCCGGTACGTCGATGCTCTTGCTCGAATCCATGTTACCGCCGTTGCCCAGGGTCGAACCTTCGCTGCCTACAAAGTGCTCGCTGACCCTGTTGTAGCAGCCGTTAATCTGGCGGCACATGCTGTGAATGTGAAGGTCGTCGGCGTAATCGAGCTGGACGCTGTGGAAATCGAACTGGTCGCCGGTCTTTCGGCGGGCACGTCCGCCGAAGCCGAGTGCCATGATCGGTGGATGTCCGATGAACCAGTTGGCAACATCGATATTATGGACATGCTGCTCGACAATATGGTCGCCGGACATCTCGGTAAAGCTGACCCAGTTGCGTATCATATAGTCCGCGTCGCTTTCGCCGGGATTCCTTGTCTGATACCAAAGCGCCCCGCCGCACCACCAGATACAACCGCCTCGAATTTTACCGATGGCACCATGTTGCACGGCATAAGCCGTCCGGAGGTAGTTCGCCTGGTGACGCCGCTGGGTTCCTGCAACTACCGACAGTCCCTTCGTATCGGCAAGCTCGCCGGCCTCGATAACCCTGCGGCCGCCGGGCGGGTCCACGGCTACCGGCTTTTCCATAAAGACATGCTTGCCTGCCTTGATTGCCGCTTCGAAATGCACAGGACGGAAATTCGGCGGCGTGGCCATCAGCACAACATCCGCATCCGTCTCAAGCAGCTTTTTATAGGCATCGGCTCCAACCATACACTTCGATACAGGGACATTATACATTGTTGCCACTTCTTGTGTCTTGGACTCGAACCAATCCGCCAATCCGACGATTTCAAGTTCCAGACCGTCGATGGATTTGGCGGCCTCCAGGCAATTACCAAGAGCATCTCGTCCCCTGCCGCCGCAACCGAGCAGCGCGACTTTCAGTTTTCTTTTCGCCGATGCGGCAAAGATAACGTTCTTGCCCGCCATGACCGCCGCCATGCCGGTCGCCGAAGTTTTAATAAAATCTCTTCGCGAAACTTCACCGGTTTTTATTTCCAGCTTCTTCATAAATTATCCCTTCATAGGATCGTTATCAATTGCTCTTCTTGCGTTAAGAATTCTCCCGCAGAAGCAGCCGATTTAAAAAATTGTCACCGGCCCTGTAAGCCTCTCAGGCTTTCTTGAACGCAGTCCATTTCTGCTTGCTTTTAGTGCTGGCCAGAACGGTCTCGATAAAAAGCATACCGCGCAGGCCGTCATTAACATCGGGGAAATCCAATGCCAATGGATCTGCTTTTGTCCGTGTCAATCTCGCCCGAACTGTATCGGCGAAGTTGCAGTAAATATTGGCAAAGGCCTCGAAAAACGCTTCCGGGTGCCCGAACGGCAAACGTGTCGCACGACCGGCTGCGGGACTCTTGGCCCCGATATAATCATTGCCGCGGCGCCATACCTGCACGGGCCCATTCGGCACTTTCACATATAGATAGTTCGGATGCTCCTGGTGCCATTCGAGAGCCTTATCTTCACCGTATATCCAGATAGCAAGATTATTTTCCTCGCCGATAGATATCTGGCTGGCATGAAGAATTCCCCGTGCCCCGTTATTGAAACGCAACAGGACGTTGCCGTCGTCGTCGAGCTTGCGGCCCTTGACGAAAATCGTCAGGTCGGCACAGAGATGAGTAATCTTCAGGCCCGTGATATATTCGGACAGGTTCTCGGCGTGCGTGCCAATGTCACCCATACACCCGGCGCCGCCGCTCTGTTTCGGGTCGGTTCGCCATGCCGCCTGCATGCTTCCGGCTTTTTCCAGGGCGGTGGACAGCCAGCCCTGCGGATACTGGACGACAATCTTGCGAATCTTTCCCAATTCGCCGCCGCGTGCCATATCGCGGGCCAGCTTCACCATCGGATAGCCGGTATAATTGTGCATCAGCCCGAACACCTTGCGGGACTTCCTGACGATCTTCTGCAGCTCTTTCGCTTCTTTGACATTGAATGTCATCGGCTTTTCACACATCACATGGAAACCCGCATTGAGAAAATCCCTGGCGATGGGAAAGTGCCAGTTGTTAGGCGTGGTAATCGAAACGAAATCGATTCTCTCGCCTTCCGGCAGTTTCAGCTCGCTCTCAATCATCTGCTGATATGTCCCGTACACCCGCCTGCGGTCGAGTAAAAGCTCTCGCCCCATTTGCTTGGATTTGCGGGGATTAATATCGAACGCCCCGGCCACCAATTCTATACCGCCATCCATACGGGAAGCCTTGCGATGCACGTCTCCGATAAACGCCCCCGGGCCGCCGCCGACCATTCCCATTTTCAATTTTCTACCGAGTGCCATGCCTGCTCCTTTCACTAAATAATATGCCAAATAAAACTTCGTGTTTTAAGGTGTCTTTCAATAATACACAAATGTAACTCATACCGGTCGACTTCGCAAGGTTCTATTGGCAATAAAATATAAGGCAAAATTCCACCACGAAACCTCACCATCGATAATACGAACCTGCAAATTTCACACGCAGGCTATAAACCGGGTGATAACATCTACGTAGTTATTTATTACAAATCCGCGGTAAATATGTAAATTTGCATAAGTTTTTTGTTTGACTTTCTTTCGTAACATCCTTTAAATAATGTAATACATAAAAGTACTTAATGCCTCCTCGTTGAGTCTGTGAGATATTTAGTCTCGAATAAGTTACAATAACACGATACATTAAGCGAGTAATTTCATATTGGAGCTTAAAACAATGCATGGCCCAAAAAACCATGAAAGAAAAACTGTGGAAAATGACGTAAAACCAGCGGCGGAAAATCAGAAGCTGGAACCTCTTAAACAAAAGGATAAAACGCAGAAAAAATCGGAACACTTCAGGGCTCGAACCGAAGAACTGTTTCATTCCATCACGGAAAACTCAACCGATATTATAATGATAGCAGATACTCAGGGTGAAGTTCTGTATATCAACAATGCCGGAAACAAACTTAGAGAAAAAACCACCTTAGGAAATAATGCCTTTGACCTTTTGGACAACGAATCGCGTAACCGATGTAAACAGGCGATGGAAGAAAGCCTGACTACAAACAAAAGCGTCGTTTTTGAACAACCGGGTCCCAATTCAACATGGTGGTTAGTTCGATTTATACCCATTGAAAAACTCCGGTATCGCGTCCCTGTCGCGGTAATTATCTGCACGGAAATCACCGAACACAAGAAGATAAAGGATGAGCTGGAAAGAGTGAATCGCGCGCTGAAAGTCATAGTCAGATGCAATGAGACATTAGTGCGTTCAAATAACGAAAGGCATTTTCTCGATGATATATGCAAAGCCATCATAAAAGTTAAAGGCTATTGCCTTGTCTGGATTGGCTTTGCGGAAAACGACGAATTCAGAACCGTTCTTCCGGTAGCACACGCCGGCTTTGAAGAAGGATATCTTGAAACCCTTGACATTAACTGGGCCGATACGGAAAGAGGCCAAGGCCCGACCGGAACGGCAATACGTACCGGCAAACCACAGGTGATGCGGGACATACATCAAGATCCGAATTATACTCCCTGGCGAAGTGAAGCCATGAAACGCGGTTATGCGTCAATGATCGCTCTTCCATTGATTTCCGAAGAGCAGAGTATTGGCACGTTAAATGTATATTCGGATCAACTGGACGCTTTCGGAACGAAAGAAGTGGAACTGCTTACGGAGCTGGCGGACGACCTGGCATACGGAATCAAGGCGTTACGAAACAGGACCGAGCGTAACCGACTGACAAAAGAGCTCCTCAATCACAGGGACATGCTCAGGGCGCTTACCATGGAACTGACGCTTGCCGAGGAGCACGAAAGACATCGCATTGCACAAGGCATTCACGATGAAATCGGGCAGAAATTAGTGATGGCCAAGCTCGAATTACAGCAACTGGAGCACAGTACGCCGGATTCGTATATATCCAAATCCATAGGTCACCTGCGTAATCGCCTGGATGAAGCGATTACAGATATCCGTTCACTGACGTTCGAGCTGAGCAATCCCTTATTGTTCTCCGAAGGCCTAAGCGCCGCGGTGAAATCATGGCTGGAACAAAACATTCTGAAAAAACACGGAATAAAATACGAGTTTATCTCGCGCTTACATGCAAAGTGCCTTGATATAGAAGTCAGAATCACTTTATTTCAGATTATACGAGAGCTTTTAATTAATTCGGTCAAGCACGCAAAGGCCGGGAAGGTAAAAGTCCATATACAGGAAGTTAATGACAATGTAAAAATTAAGATTGAAGACGACGGGATCGGATTTAAGACCGAAGATATGCTCGATACCCCGGCATTCAGCCCGATGGGGGGATTCGGCCTTTTCAATGTACGCGAACGGGTTGACCAATTAACCGGCAAATTCGATATCCGGTCCGAACCAGGAAAAGGTACTCTGGTCACAATAACCGTTTCCAGGAAGTATAACGCCCAAAATACAAAACCACGCGCCACAAAAAACTTCCATTTTTAGTAATCCTGCAAAGTCAGACTCAAAAATCATTGAATATGAGGTACAAATCAAGTAGGCTTAAATACTCAATAGTTCGATG
Source organism: uncultured Pirellulales bacterium (assembly GCA_964454885.1). Lineage (GTDB taxonomy): Bacteria > Planctomycetota > Phycisphaerae > Sedimentisphaerales > Anaerobacaceae > JAFGPS01. The sequence continues at coordinate 1,027 of CAYVXS010000167.1, read as the reverse complement.
ATAACCGGAGCAAGGACAAAAAAGGTTAAATTTTATAGTTCTGATGGAGACAAAAAAGAAAATGGCGAAATTGAGTGCATTCGCGGACGAGGTTACCGATATTTTCCTGGAGCAGGTCAAATATCTTGCGGCCGAAAACGTGGGCTTCATCGAGCCTCGCTTTATCAATAAAAAAAATATCATGGACCTGGCCAGGAACGAGCTCCAAGAAGCGAAAAAAATGATCCATGACCACGGCCTTAAAGTAAGCGCCATCGGCTCACCTATCGGCAAAGTAAAACTCGACGAGCCGTTCGGGCCGCACCTGGATAAATTCAAACATGCAATCGACCTCGCTGTATTTTTCGAGACTCCGTATATAAGGATGTTCAGTTATTACGCCCCCGAAGGGAAAAATATCGACGACTGCCGCGACGATGTCATGGAACGGATGGCGGCAAAAGTCGATCTGCTCAAAGATGTCGATGTCACAATGGTCCATGAAAATGAGGCAAAGATTTACGGCCACACGGCTGAAAACTGCGTCGATATAATCGAGACCATCGACTCGCCGAAACTCCGGCTGGTCTATGACCCTGCCAATTTCGTATGGGGAGAAAAAATTACCGACAATATCGAGACATGCTGGCCTCTGATGAAACCTTACGTCGTCCACATCCACATAAAGGACTGGAAGCTCGGCTCCAAAGATATCGGCAGTATCCCCGGCGAAGGCAACGGCCAGATTAAAGAGCTGCTGGACGAGCTTGCCGCGATTGACTACGACGGCTGCCTGACCATGGAGCCGCACCTGAAAACAGGCGGCCAGTTCGGCGGCTCCACAGGACCGGAGCTTTTCTCCCGGGCAATCGCCGCAGTAAGAGAAATCGCCGATGAGGTGGGTTTGGAGTGTAACTGAGAAAGGATAAATTACATGAAGACATGGAATTTTGGAATAATCGGTGCAGGGCTTATCGCGGATTTTCACGCCAAAGCTATCGGTGACATCCCTAACGCGAAGCTAATCGGCTGCTGCGATAAAATGCCG
>CAYVXS010000166.1:0-6685 GCA_964454885.1 uncultured Pirellulales bacterium | reverse complement strand
CAGTGCATAGTAGCGAGTGTATTCATCGACAAGGGATTCGGATATTTGTCCGTAAAGTTTTATCGCTTTGTCGAAGTCCTTGTCGTTAAATTCGAGTTTCCAGGCTTCGTCAAGCAGTTCCGTCGATTCGGGGATCTGTTCACTGCCTGCGAGTATGGGATAATTCATTTTTCCATAACTATCGAAGATAATGATAGTATCACACATTTTTGAAGTGTTGGTATCGCTGATCCTGCTGATAAAATTCTCGAAAAGAGTGACAGGCTTTTGTTCCATTGCAGCTTGTCGTTCGAGTTCGTCGATTTGAGCCGTCCAGATGTCGTCAATCCTCCTGCGGATTATTTCCAGCTGCTGATTAAGGGCATCGGTGAGTTTTTGCCTGACAGCCAGATGTTCGTTTTTGACCGCCTGGCTCATAAACCATAACAGGCACACGGTGGGCAGTATTACCGCTACTGCAAGCAGCAATACTACCCACCGCATTCGGTCATAACCAATATTGCCTTCTTTTTTGAATTTCACTTGCCTTTTTTTTCAAATTATTTACTTAGTGCCTTAATTTTATCTTCCGATAGAGCATAGTTATAAATCCTGACGTCGTCAATAAGACCGTTCCAGAAACGTTCCGTTTGTTCGGCATTTTCACCAATATAAACCGGGTAATCATTTGTGTTAATAGTTCCGGCGGCTTTTGACGAAGCATCCAGTTTGCCATCGACATACAGGTAAAGCATTTCTCCGTCATACACTCCCGCAGCATGGTGCCATTGACCGTCGTTTACATTAATATTTCCGAGAACGTTACTCCATTGCATATTGGGTACGTCCAGACCGGTGCAGGCAAATTCGAGATGGTCCGTAGCCTGGTCTCTCTGTAATCTCCATGCACTGTCGCCTTTTGTGATAATCGCGGTGTAATCGTAATTGAATGCGTTTACTTTAATCCATGCTGTTACCGTTATCTGTCCTGTTATATCGGGTATCAAGTTTGTTCCAAAATCGATATAATCACCGTCGCCGTCGAATTCCAGCGCGCCGCCGATTTTTCCGCCGGATGGTTGCCATTTTGGATCGCCCATGAGCCGCCCGAAGCGATTATTGCCGGATGAATCGTCGGCAAAGTCACCCTGCTTTTCATCTAATTTCCACCAGCCGATTAGACCGGCTAACTCGGCCCTGCCGAAAACTCTTGGATTCTGCCATGCGTTGTCCTGCATGTCAGACCATGTTAACTTGGTTTCCCGTTCGCCACCATCGTCATCATCATTGACGTGAACGTCCAGGCCTATCGCCGCGCCGGCAGACGGTTTTATTCCAAGTGTGGCCCACGGAAATTTAATCTCAGCGCGGTATCCGTTGTCCGCCGTTACGAGAGCAAATTCAATATTTTCTACGCTTCCGTGTTGCTCATGTGTGCCCATCGTAGGACTATTTTTATCCCAGTCGAAGTGATAGTGGAAGTCATCATCATCATATTGATTCGACCTGCTGTTGTCAGCGTCGATAAAAATCTCGATACAGTCATCGTACCACCATGGATCATCAACGGTTGAGCCTGTGGCTAAAGTTACCGGCTGGTTCGGGGTCGGATCGTTAACAAGTTTGTCGTCGGTCACTTCTACAAGCAGGTACAGATTTTCTTCGTCATACATCAGTCTATAATACGCAGAAAAGTCTTCAGCAGATGAGGTGTCGGAATAAATTGAATTGGAAATTTCGTATTTGCTGGCTTGCAACCACAAGTTTTCCTCTTTCCCGTCGATTACGGGACTTTTGTCGGCTTTTTGAATAGTAGCTGTTTTGATTTCCTGTTTTTCCGCCATTTGCTGTCCTCCCATGGATTGCATAATCTGGGCCAGTTGCATCATTGGTATGAATAATTTGTTAATGGGAGGAATCCCGATGACGTCGGCTCTTATGTTTAAATTATCAGGTTTTTCATCGGTACGTAACTGAAGGAACGTGTTGCTGCTGCTCGTAGCCAACTGGTTAAGAGGCTCGTTAAGATTGTTTTGTTCGGCAAATGATCCCATATTCGACTGTGCCATACGAACTATTCCTGCAACATTGATCAGTACTAATTTGCTGGTGCTCGGGGACAATTTGCTCAGAGGATTTTGCAGCGGGCCGCCTGTTAAAGCTGATTGACTGCTGTTCATCGCCGAAAGCGAAGATTCGATAACGCTCGGAGCTAATGATATTACAGTTGTTTTTCTGCCCTGATCCATATAACAATATAGTTTCTGACCTTCGACAAGCGGGATCTCGTATCTGCCGTTAATTGGCTCGGTTGGTCCGGCGCTTGATTCGCCTGGAAGAGCATGTGCAGCGGACAATAATTTGGCCAGAGTCAGGCGGGTCTGTTCGGGATCATTGCTTGTTATTGCAAGCCCAAGAGAGGCGACGGGTTGAGGTATCATAGTATTTGTCTGGCTGGATGAGCCGTCGGGAGGTAATATAAAGAGTGTTACCTGGTCGATATTGGCGTAGAGTTCTTTACCGATATCATATCCGGTCTCTTCCTGAATTTTTTGGCCGATAAATTGGGCCTGGGGGCTTTGAGCGTCGCCAAGAACAAAGCTAATCAGGCCGATTGCATTCGATGGAACGGCTTCGAATCCGGCCTTGTTGAGATTGGGTGTGCGGATCATGTTATATGCGAGGCTGTTTTGACCGTCTTTGAAAGCTACATTTGTTTCGACAGCAATCCCGTTTTCCTCTAACGAGAGGAAAGTCATAACGTCGTCGATACTGTCAAAATTAACAAAACCGTTCGCCATGCGTATTTCTTCGGGTAATGCACCTTCCGGAAGTACTTTCTTAAGACCGGCGAATGCCCGGTCCAAATCTATCCAGATGGTAAGTAAATTTTCCTGGCGTACTTTCCTGGGGACTTTTACAAAAGACTTGTTACTTGATGCAAGTGTCGGCTCGCTTGTCATGCCTTTATATTGTTTGACACTCCATGCTAATTGTCCCGCGGCATATGCCTTTTGTGTTGCCATGATGACAACAGTATCATCATATACTGCACATCCTCCTTCGGGAAGTGCAACGGTTTGCATCCCTTCGAGACTTTCCATTGGTTTGCCGGCCATTGTCAGTGCCATCTGGAGCAAACCCTTCAGCGCGTCACTTTTCCCGGGGAATAAGACGATAATTGCAGGTGGCTCGTTTTCCTGAGAAATACCGGTTATACCGATTCCTACTCCCTGGATCTTTTTGAATTCCGCCATCATGCCGGGATTCAGTAAACCGGCTATGATATTTACAGGAGGATTCGAACCCTGCCAACCGGTGTTGTTTCCACCGATAGCCGCAAGGGGATTTTCGAGGGGAGTGTCCTTGAGCATATTCAGTATGGTTTCAATCTGTTTACCGGGGCTGCCTATTTCCGCATAGAATAAAGTATCGGGTGGCATTAAAGCGGCCGGATCGGTGTTGCCGAGACCGTCCAGCAGGGGTTTGACCTTGCCGATGATTTCTGTCTGTTCGCTATATTGGGCGATTATTGTCTGGAAGATTTCCTGTGCCCGCTGCTCGTTTTGCTGTTTGAGATAGCACATTCCCTGTCTGTACATGGCCTGAGCGACTTGGGTTCTTTGAGCTGATTTGTCTTTAATTATCTGATCATAAATTTTAATTGCTTTGTCAAGATCACCATCGATCTCTTCGGCATACAAGGCTTCCTGTAAAAGGACGCTTGCCGGCTTGGTGCCGGTGCTTTGACCGGCCAGGCAGAATTGCAGCCCAACGAGGGCGAATACGCCTATTGATATAAGAAATGTGATTGTAAGAATTTTGAATCTGTTCATAACATACTCCTTTCAAGTAAAATAACATAAATTTATCTGTTTTGACAGGAGTATTTTGCAATTCTAATATTACCGTTTTGTTACAGTTTTGTCCTTTTTTAGATATTTTTCGTTCAGGAGCTTTATTAATTTTGAGGACTATCGACGTAACAATCTGTCGGGCCAACGGTGGATTTGTGAAGGCCGTTTTGGAGGAAAAATTGCCGGATATCCGTGCATAAATGACATTTATCGGCATAGGATTTTCTTGCTTTATATCCTGCTTTTTCTGCTTTTTCGAGTAAGCCGAATGGGCCATGATTAAAAAGGATATTTATTAATTCATTATTTTCAGGATTGAATTGTTTCCAGATATCTTCCAGGGAAGATTGCTTCGTCGCTGCGCTTCTCGCAATGACATTTTTTATATTGCCGAGGATAATGCCGCTGCATGTGCCGCTAAAAACATTGCCGAAAGGGTCGATATGAACGCCTTTGGCGCCGAGAAAATCTGATCTACAATTCATTTCTGCAAATGATTCAATCGGTTTCGAGGCGACAAGCTCAGCCAATTTTCCAGCGGCTCTGCCTGTAAAACGACAGGGATAATCTTTAATCGCATTAATATATTGCTGATTTCTTTCGTTAGGGGGGCTGCCTTTTATTTGTGCCGGATTGTCTAAATATTTTCGCCATCGAACGAGGACTCGCTGCGACCCTAACATCTCGACGGCAATTTCCGCCAATCGGCGGACCGGCTCGATATCGACATATTCCTGATGGAACGGGTCGGTGCTGATTTTGAATCGATGCATTCCAAGCTCATCGAGTCGTTGAAGTCGCTGTCGGACGATACTGTCGCTTGTTGCCCAGGAACCGTTCGTTTCGATTAAATCGACTTTACCCAAATCCTGTTTTTGTGTCGCTTCGAGGATTTCCTGCAGGTGGTCCCAATATAGAAATGCTTCGCCGCCGGTCAAATGAACTTTGGCATTGTCACCGGCGAGGACTTTTAATGATTGCCACGCTTCTACGGCCATATCGAGAGGCATAAGTCCACTTTTTTCGGGGCCGCAATTATAATAACAGAATTCACAGGCGCAGTTGCATTTATACGTCAAAAGCAGTCCGGCGGAACGCCAAAGCTTGAATTTAGGTTCGTTGCGTTCGGTTCGACTGTTGTATATGTTTTCAGATAGAGAAATCATTAAAGTACAGCATACAGTGAATAGCACCATGCGTCCAGAGCCAAGACGGGAAGAGTATTTGCTCTGGGGTTGCTGACATTAAAAAAAAGTCACCGAAAAAGGATAAAACTGTAACAAAACCGTAACAAAAGGAAACTAAATTGCGATTATATTGAATTGATGGTTTGAGAAAGGAGAGTTACAGAAAATGAAATCACAAAGAATATTTTGGCCGATAGCCATCTGTGCAGTGATTGGCATTATATCACCAGCTCTTGTTATGGGAGATCCGGTTGTACAGAAGAAAACTATAAATGAGGATGGGATAGTCGCAGACTTTTTCTTTTGTAATGAGGCCATGAACCAGCGTTCGCTGATTATGCTCGGTGGTGCCGAGGGAGGAAAGGCGCTGAGTGAATGGACGGAAAAAATCAACACACTCGTTCACCAGGGATATGCGGTCTTAGTTCTGGCCTACTTTAGCTTGGATGGTCTTCCGCCAGCTTTGCAGAGCATTCCGCTGGAGTATTTTGATAAGGCTGTGGATTGGGTAAAAAAACAACCACTTGTGGATCCTAACGGAGTGGGGATAATAGCAGGTTCGAAGGGGACCGAAGCAGGTCTGCTTCTGGCGACAACGAATCATAATGTCAAAGCTGTTGTGGCAATTGCGCCAAGTGCGTATGTATTCTGGGGGATATACAGTCTCGGTGGTAAGGAGCAAAGAACGTCTTCATGGTCACGCGGCGGAAAAGATATTTATTTTGCTCCGATGGTGAGCAGTAAAGAAGCGGTAATCAAAGCCATGCGGACAGGTAAGTTTCTTGCGATTTACAGCAAGGCCATAGCAAATCCGAAAGCATCCGAAGCGAAGATTAAAATAGAGCAGGCAAAAGCACCGATTCTTTTCGTATCCGGTAGGAGAGATGAATTGTGGCCTTCTTATAAAATGGCTGAGTCTATGATGAAAAGACTGAAAGAAAACAAGTATGCGTATCACTACGAGCACATTAGCTACAATGCCGGTCACAATACCATTCTGGAAGCACCTGAAAGTTGGGAAAAGATACTCGGTTTTCTCAAGACCTATTATGCAAGCTCATCCAAATCGTTCCAGAAAAGCGAAGATAACGGGAAATCACCTCAAATCTAAAAGTAAGATATTATCGAGAAAAGAATGAGGTTTAAATAGTACTAAGATATGTTAATTGAAAAATGTCTTAGAGTTGCTTTATATATTGTATTAAAGCATGATCTTACTTTAATTAATATATTGTGAGTAAACTGACTAAAGTTGATATCTTTTTTTCAAGTGGATTTGGAGTACGGTTATGTCCGCCGGTGTTATGCCGCTGATTCGAGAAGCCTGGCCGAGTGTGCCGGGTCGAAAGGCCGAGAGTTTCTCCCTGGCTTCTATGCGAAGGTGCGAGATATTATTATAATCCAGCTCTGCGGGAATCTTTTTACTTTCAAGGCTCTGTAAACCGGTGGCCATGCGCTGCTGTTTGGTCAGATAGCCTTCGTATTTCGCATCTACGGTAACGGCCTGAATGACATCCTCGGTAAGATTCATTTTTTTTATTTCCGGATGCTCGGTTAATGTATCAGTCAGTGTATTATGCGGCTGCCGGAGCAGGTCCCAAAGACTAATCTGGCCCGAGCGGTTTTCTTTGAGGTAATTTTTTAATTGATCTATTTTCTCAA
>CAYVXS010000165.1:0-6745 GCA_964454885.1 uncultured Pirellulales bacterium | reverse complement strand
CCCCAACTGATAACTGTGATACTTACTGCGATTGAAACAATTCCCTGCCACAAATGAAGCCGAATCCGCAGCAAAGACAAAACAAACAGACCTAAAATCCCCCCGCCGAAGATTCCTGAAATCTGCCACCAGAGGTCCAATGCACTTTTCGCCCTTATCATCAACACTGCAAATCCCATTCCCAATAGTCCCCAGATAACAGTTATTATGCGTAAATATAACACGCCGGCCTTCTCACCGATGTCAGGTTGAAAATATCTCTTGTGGAAATCCAAAAGCATAACGGTAGCCGAGCAGTTCAGTGCCGAATCAATCGTGCTCATGGCGGCGGCAACAATAGCGGCAATAATTAATCCCTTTAATCCAGTTGGCACTTCTGTTGCGATATAATACGGGAAGACTTCGTCACCTTTTGTGATACCCGCCTGAGCCAGTTTGTCACTATGAGAATAAAAGGCAAAGAGAGTCGTCCCTATATAAAGAAAAACCGCCGTAAGCGGAATATAAATCAGCATGGCAATCCAGATAGAACGTTTCGCCTGGCGTTCGGTGGGAACAGAGGAATACTTCTGGACATAGTTCTGGTCGGCCAAAAGATTTCGCAGATTTTCCGTGACTCCGTAGATAATCATCACCCAAACCGTTCTGGAAGAAAGTGACAGGTCCCAACTGCCAAGGCTGAACTTCTTAGCTTCAAAAGCCGATTGTATTAAAGGTTCCGGTCCAGAGAAAACTTTCACAGAAAGACTAACGGCACAAAAAAGAATGCCTGCAATCATAACCACCGACTGCATCACATCCGTCCAAATCACCGCCTCCATCCCACCCAGCAGGGTATAAATAATCGTAATAAGACCGATGACAACAATCACGATACAAATATCCCAGGGGACAAAGGTGCTAAGCAGCAGGCTCACCAGATAAAGAATGACCGCGATGCGTCCGACCATATACAGCAGGAACGAAAGAGCGGCATAGATTCTACCCCAGGGGCCGAGTCTTTCCTCCAGGAAACTGTAAACGGAAATCAGTCGCGTTTGCCGATAATAAGGCACTGCATATCTACAGACCAGCCAGGCAACAGGGAAAATACAAAGAGCGAAAATCATCGGATGCCAGTTGGAATCGAAAGCCTTGCCCGGCGTGGCGATGTAGGAAATGCTGCTGGTATATGCGCTCATAACAGCCAGACCGGCCGCCCATGCGGGGATGGAACGGCCTGCCACCATAAACTGGTCCGCCGTTCGACACTTGCGAACGTAATAAAACCCCATTCCAATCAGCACACAACTATAAAGAGCAAGAATTGCTATATCAACTGCGCCAAGGCTTGCGGGCATTTTATGACCTGTATAAAATTCCTATTTTTTAGGATCGATTCCCAGCTCTTTTACATATCGCTCTATCACCTCGTGCTCGGCCCGGCGAAAACGATGAAAAGGCTCAGCCAGAAAATCGCTGCAGATACCGACACACGAAAGTGCGCATTTCAAACCTTTGAGCAAGCTCGACTCATAATGTCCCACGTGATAGACAGCCGTATTAAATTCCATTACTTTTTTATGCAGAGCCTCAACCTTCGGCAGGTCTTTCAAGCAGGCTGCGTTGTACAGCTCGACATAAAGTTCCGGGATAAGATTGGCCCCTCCACAAACACCACCATGCCCGCCCAACAGGAAGGCCTCGGCCAGTAGTTCCTCCCGGCCCATAAGAAGCGAAAAGTCTGGATGGTTTCCAAGCAGCGATTGAAGCCGGCGGAAATATACCATGTTACCGGAGCTGTCTTTTATTCCAACAATACCGCGATACTCAGCGGCGGCCCTAATCGTCTCAGGCTCGAAGACAAGCTTGGTGTAACTCGGCATATTGTACAGAAACAACGGCAGCGGCAATTCACGCGTCAAATGATCGAGATATTCGAGAAGCTCCGACTGCCCGGCGGGGAAATAATACGGCGGAGCCAGAACAACCGCCTGCGCACCGGCATCTTTGGCTTTGTGGGAAACATTTATCGATTCCACAAAAGACGTATCGGTGATTCCCACCAAAACGGGGATCCTCCCTTTAACCAGGTTACAGACACGCTGAATCAGCTCACTTCGCAGCCGATAGCTCAGACTCGGCGCTTCACCGGTAGTTCCCAGGATAAACAAACCATGAACTCCGCCGGCGATAATATGTTCGATCAATTTTTCAAGGCCGGCAACATCGAGAGTATCGCGGCCCAGCAACGGAGTGACCATCGGGACAATAATCCCTTTCAGTGGCTTCAACAATTCAAACGATTCTGTTTCCATTTCTTATAAAATACTCGAATTTGTGAATAAATACCAAAAAAATAAAACCAACATCGCCAAACTTCAACCTGAAAAATCACAACGATTGTTGTATAATCGCATATATGAGCTTGGAAGACATTATCAAAAAAAAGGCGATAGAACTGGGTTTCGACCTGGTTGGCATAACCGATGTCTCGCCTATAGATGCCCGGCATGTGGAATTTTTTACAGCGTGGCTCAAGTCCGGTTTTGCGGGCCGGATGGATTATATGCACAGGAATCTTAGCAAACGTTTCAATCCCACCGAACTTCTGGGCGAAGCCAGGTCGGTCATTGTCACAGGGTTGAATTATAAACCGCCGAAACAAAATTCTACAGCTCCCCCTCAAAAAAATCCAACCGGTAAAATAGTGAGCTACGCACAATACGAGGACTATCATTCATTCATTGAAAAACAACTGCATAAACTAATTGATTTTATCATCTCAACAACAGGACAGGAAATCCTATATAAGATATACGTCGATTCATCAACTTTAGCCGAGCGAGCATTGGCCCAGAGGGCCGGTCTCGGGTTCATCGGGAAAAATCACATGCTGATTAATCCGAAACTCGGCTGCCAAATATTTTTAGGCGAGATAATAACGAACCTGAAACTATCGCCGGACAAATCCATTGCTTGTAATTCCGAGCGAAGCGAAGCTGAGCCGGGGAATCTATTAGAAAAGAATTGCTCTAACTGTCATCTATGCATCGAAGCCTGCCCAACGGGAGCTTTGCGTCCGGACGGCCAATTCGATGCGAGTAGATGCATCAACTATTTGACAATCGAATATAAAGGTGAAATTTCTCCGGAGCTTTCCAGGAAAATAGAAAACCGGTTTTTCGGCTGCGAAGAATGTATCCTTGTCTGCCCTTACCAAAAAAAAGCACCGGCCTGCAAAAACAAACAAATCAAATTCCACGAAGACAGAAAAGAGCTTGACCTGCAGGAAGTTTTAAACCTAAGCACCGAATCTTTCGAAACAAAATTCCTCGATTCACCAATCAAACGTCCCGGCCTTGAGCGACTCAGGCGGAACGCTTTAATTTGTCTTGCCAACATAGAATCAACCGGCGGCAAAGATACTGGTTAAGACCAAAATTGTTACCTGCGAATCAGAATAATCAATCGTACTGAATCATCTTCCGGACTTTGGTTTTAGTCCTGCGGCTTTTTGCAGCCTTGCCACCATATCGGTTTTTTCCCAGGAAAAGTCGGCCCCGGTCCGACCGAAATGACCGCCGTAAGAAGTCTGGGCAAAAATCGGGCGGGCGAGCTTCAGGTAGCTGATCATTGCCTTGGGAGTCAAGGGGAAAAGATCCTGTACGATTTGACTTAATTTCTCTTCACTGATTTTCGCCGTCCCTTCAGTGTCAACCAAAACCGAAATGGGCTTGGCTACACCTATCGCGTACGACAACTGGACCTCACAGGCATCGGCAAGTCCGGCTGCAACAATATTTTTGGCAACGTATCTTGCCATATAACTGGCCGTCCTGTCAACTTTGGTGGGGTCCTTGCCGCTGAATGCTCCGCCGCCGTGGCTTCCTCGGCCGCCGTAAGTATCGACGATAATTTTCCTCCCTGTTAATCCACAGTCACCTTTAGGGCCTCCTACCACAAATCTTCCCGTCGGATTAACATGATAAATAATATTCCTGTCAACAAGGCGCTTCGGCAATACAGGCAATACGACTTTCTCAATTACCTGTTTTCGTAATTGGCTGTAACGGACATCAGGAGCGTGCTGTGTAGCAACAACAACGGTGTGAATCCTTTTTGGTTTTTTGTTCTCATATTCGATTGTTACCTGACTTTTCCCGTCCGGTCGCAGCCAGGGCAGCTTTTTATTTTGGCGCATCCTGCTCAATTGCGTTGTTATTGCATGCGCCAGTTGAATAGGCATGGGCATAAGGGCGGGAGTTTCCCTGCAGGCGTAGCCGAACATTAATCCCTGGTCACCCGCACCCTGTTCCTTGTGCAGGCCGGTTCCTTCGGTCACACCCTGTGAAATATCGGGACTTTGTTTGTCAAGTGTCACCATAACGGCACAATTTTCATAATCAAATCCCATGTCCGGATCGATATAACCGATTTCCTTAATCGTATTGCGAACGACCGTCGGGACATCGACAATCGCCTTCGAAGTTATTTCACCCGCCACAACAACCAGACCGGTTGTGACCATTGTCTCGCAGGCTACCCTGCTTTTAGGATCCTGCGAGAGCATTGCATCGAGGATCGAATCGGATATGCGGTCGGAAACCTTGTCCGGATGCCCCATTGTCACGGATTCGCTGGTGAAAAGATATTTGCCCTTATTACGGGATTTGTTGGAAACTTCTTTTTTTGCCATCTGTTTTTATCCTTCTAAGAACCATCATTAATTGTCCAGTCATAAGACATATATTTAACGGAATAATTTCCTACTTCGAGGAAAGATGCGTCCTGCCCGGAGACATAATTCGTAATAAAGTTCAGAACCGCCCTTGTTAAGGGGGGGTGGTCCTTGAATTTCCGGTCGATAGCGAACTTTTCAAGAAATTGCCGCCCATAACGTCCCGCTTCAAATACGGCGGATAAATAAAGACGCTGTTTTTGTCTGTCTATTTTAAACGCAATCGGCTCGGACAGAAATCTTTTTGCCTGGCTATCTAACTGCTCGTCGAGTTTATACCCATAATAAGGCTCATTACGCAACGGCGGACTGGATAAACAGGCATCGGTTATCGCAAGTAATATTCTGGGATCGCCGAATTCGGTCCTGAAAAAGCGGTTCTCAACCTTCTTGAAGGTAAACTCTTCATCCATCACAAGGAATTTATACATAGAAACTTTATCTTCAATGTGCCGCAGATCAGTCGGGCCCCACAAAACCCTCAGAAAACGGGACGAAGACTGAATCGGATAATTAATCGAAACTATATTCAACTTATGCAAATTATATGCATTTATCCAGAAAGCTATCCTGTCTTCTTTAGGCCACGAGCGATATTCGTTCGGGTCAAGATTATTAAATTCTTCCAGTAAAGCTCTTAACTTTATTCCTTCACGCCTAAGTCCTTTGTAGTCAACCATTCCTCTGTCATTGACATAGTCATTCAATATACCGGCGAATTTGTCATGAAAAAATTTCGCCGACACAGGTTTCGGCTTCTCAGGTTTGGCCCCGTCCGGTATGATATCCACAGGCACAATCCTGTTCGGTTCGGATACAGATGTTTCCGACTCAACTACCTCAACAGCCGGAGATTCCGGAGGCTTGGAAGCCACGGAAGGACAACCGCTTAAAGAGAATAATATTATTAACAACGCCGCATAAAAAATAAGGCGTTTAGTCATTTCTACTTTCCGAAGGACAATCCTGCAAACTATCCCCTGTAATACCCCATGATTCCGAATTAACATAAAATACGTATAGACTAACCCGATAAATTGTTAGCCGCACTGAATTACACTTTCTATATATAGTCCCTTATTCGCAACCAAAGCGACTAAAGAATCAACTCATACCTTACACACAGATGATTTTCTTTTGGCGTTCGTGATTAACCGCTGAAATATACATAAATCGCCACAATAATAACCACCAGGGCAATCGAGAAGATAAGATCGCCTTTCGTCCAGCTTGACCTCGACTTTTCCCTATCTTCGGCGGTCGTTGTTCCATAAGTCAAACCGTTAATTTTTTCATAGGATGGAGGTGCCGTCATATAGCTTACCACAACCATTACGAGGATACATACGATAAATATAAACAGACTGTAGTACTGGAAGAATATATTATTCATTATCCAGAGGAAAGATCCCTCGGTATAATTGAAGTCATCCAGGAGTTTGACCGGTGTATCGATACCCATTCGAATCAGACCCAGGGCGAAGCCGACAATCAATGCCGACAGGCATCCTTTGGCATTCAACCTTTTACAGAAAACCCCGAGGAAGAAAACTACAAAGATCGGCGGCGCAAGATATGCCTGCACTCCCTGGAGATAATCATATAGACCCTTTCCGCCCCGGATCACAGGAATCCATAACAATCCGATTATTACCATGATCGCCATTGCTACACGACCGGTCCATACAAGCTTGTGCTGGGAGGCATTTGGACGCAACTTCGAATAAAAGTCCATAGTAAAGAGTGTGGACGAAGCAGTAAAAACACCGGATAGAGAGCTCATTAAAGCTGCCAACAAACCGGCCACGACAATTCCACGCACGCCGACAGGCAGAACTGACATTACCAGCAATGGAAATGCCTTCTGAGCTTCATCCCGAATGATCTGTCCCTGAGAATCGAACATAACCTGCTGAACCTGTGTAATTGCATTTGGATTTTTTGGTGAGGCCAGAGCAAAACAAATCATGCCGGGCACAATAAACAGAAAAACAGGCAGTAACTTGAAAAAGCCCGCACAAATCG
>CAYVXS010000164.1:0-6773 GCA_964454885.1 uncultured Pirellulales bacterium | reverse complement strand
AGGGCTGCGTTGGCAGATTTCCTTAAGAGGTTCGGTGACTAATGCCTTTCGCCCATGTGAGCCATCATCGGTCGTTACTATAAGCTCATCGCTTATGCCGGCGAATTCCTCTTCCAGAATCAAAAGCTTTTTGTTCCTTGCCCCGATTATGCTGATTATTCTATTGCCTTTATCCTTGAGGGCTTTTGCGATTGGAAGCAGGGGGGCATTACCAATTCCGCCTCCCACACAGACTACAGTACCGAATTTATCCAGGTGAGTCGGGTTGCCTAACGGCCCGACAATGTTTGCAATCTTGTCGCCTTCTTTTAGGTCGGACAATTCAGCGGTAGTTTTTCCCACACGCTGCCAGATAAGGCGAATGGTGCCTTTGCCTCCATCGGCATCGGCGATTGTAAGAGGAATCCTTTCGGAGTATTCATTATTTAAGCTGATAATCACGAATTGGCCCGGTTGCCGTGCCTGGGCAATCAGCGGCGATTCGATTTCAGCGGTAAATACATCTGCCGAAAGCTGTTTTTTGGATACAATTTTGTGCGACATTTCTTTGTCTCTTGTCAAATTTTCAATGAAGTCGCCTTTATCTCACACCTGAACCTAATTGTCAAGTGATATAACAATAGGCGCTCTGATAACTCATATAAGCTTTTCTTATGGTCTAGTTCCGGCTAATTGCCGCAATCGTTTGACATTTATCCGTCCTTTTTAGCACTCAGTCTTGACATTAGTAATACCGATTTGATATATTAAATTATGTAAAAGATGTGAAAAAACTGTGATTTTATTATTCAAGAACGGGGGGGAGGAGGGATTATCATGATGATAAGTCTCTTGGACACTTAGATAAGGGTTAGTACTCCGGATTAAAGACTCATGAAGACATTCCGTTTTATTAATAACACGTTCTTTTTTTCCAGATATGTGCTTTTTTCATTATTACTACTGGGATGGTGTGTATTACCCTTGATAGCTGGTGAGCCGCAGTATTATTCCGGGTCAACAGTCAAGCATTTCCAACTTTCCGGTGACTGGGATGCACCACGGCGTATCGCGACAACAACGCTTACTGAGACGAATGCGGGTATTATTGCCACAGATCTGGGCAGTTCCTTCGAACATAAAGAAAAACTCTACTTTCTATTTGGTGATACATGGGGCCGACCAGGAGATCGTGACGTGTTGGCCTGGACAGAGAACCCATCTCCAAATGACATTAAACTCGAGTTCTACCTCGATGACGACGGCAAGTTTTTTCCAATCACTGTCCCAGGCGTATCGCTGGGGGCCTTTGAGGTTCCTTCTTATGGCATCTCCGTAGAGGATCGCATGTATGTTGTTTTTACCACAGACAACAGCCCACAACAGGTCATGGGCCGGTCCGTGCTGGCGGTTTCAGATGATGACGGCAAGACTTTTCGTTCATTGTATGATCTCTCAACAGAGCATTTCATCAATGTAGCCTTAGCAGTCGCCCACCAAGAGGATTATTCCGAGTTGCCGGCTGAACAATGTGTACTTATATGGGGCAGCGGTATGTATCGAGCTTCCAGTCCGCGCCTGGCCTGCATTCCTGTTGATGAGATGGGTCAAATAAATGCACTGCGTTACTACAATTGGAATTCTGAAAATCATGCGATCAAGTGGGCAACGCGTGAAGACGAAGCAACGGAACTCTTTCACCATCCTGTAGTGGGTGAATTCTCTGTGGCCTGGATTTCGCAACTTGACCGCTGGGTGATGCTCTACAATTCCTCAGATCCTCGGGGCATCGTTATGCGCACTGCCAAGCTGCCTTGGGGACCTTGGAGCGAGCCAGTCATCATTTTTGATCCCTGGATAGATATGGGTTATGCTCAATTCATGCATATATCATGGGATTTTGAGCAGATGGACACCTTCCACGACTATGCTCGTGAATACGACTGGGGCGGTGAGTATGGACCCTACATCATAACTCGTTTTACCCAAGGTACACCTGAACGTTGTACGATCTTTTATACGCTCTCTACTTGGAATCCCTATCAAGTGGTCCTCATGAGCTCGGATGTGGGTGATCCGAACTTGTTGCCACCTCATGAGGAGGACGTGGTAAAAACCATGCCCGGAGATAGTGGTTGGGAGGCAACAGGATATGTATCTGGCAGGTTTTCAAGGAATGGAATTCCGCACATAACGACGTGGGGCCCACAAGGTGATGCAGAGATGTATGTTGCTCATTACAGTTTTCCCTTTGATGCCAATGACGGGTGTCTTTCTTTTTCAATTCACGGTGGCGCTGGTGAGGTTGTTCTGATTATCGATGAGACTCCTCCACCTGCAACGATTATGAATATACCGAGTTTCTACAGCAGGTTGAAGGGTGGGGAGTTTGGCCCTGTTGTGGAAGCCATTGCTGGACCAGAGAACAACGATATAGATGTTTCTGTACGCTGGAATCTCTGTCGCCATACAGGCAAGAAACTACGTCTCTTCATTGTCGATAGCCTGACAACGTCATGGGGATTCGTTGGTGTTTCTCAATTTTCCATCACACAAATACAATATAACGATCCTGGTCATGAATCCCAGGTTCGATGAATTTTAAGCTTTATATGTTACAACATTTACGGTCCCGTCAACCATAATTGTGTTGAGCGAGACTTGTGTCTGGATATCGAACTGTTTCGTAACATCGCAGCAGAACTTCATCATTATAGCGGGACCTATCGCAATGGCCTGGTCCGGCTTAGGGCCGCGTTGGCGGATTTCTTCAAGAGGTTCAGTGACCGATTCCGCCGCCCACACATACTACAGTCCCGAATTTTTCCAAATGTGTTGGATTGCCCAACGGCCCGACAATGTTTGCGATCTTGTCGCCTTCCTTTAGGTCGGACAATTCGGCGGTGGTTTTCCCCACACGCTGCCAGATAAGGTGGATAGTACCTTTTACAGGATCGGCATCGGCGATCGTCAGGGGGATTCTCTCGGCATATTCGTTATTCAGGCTGATAATCACGAACTGGCCCGGCTGCCGTGCCTGGGCAATCAGCGGTGCTTCGATTTCAGCAGTGAAAACGTATTCGGAAAGCTGTTTTCTGGATATAATTTTATGCGACATAAGTATATCTTTATTTCAAATTCGACTAAAAGCATTCCTTATCGTATTTTTAAGCCTGTTTGTCAAGGAATATCACTATTTGTATTTTGATACATATTATAAGTATTGCTTATTTATCTTTTTTCAAAGATATTTAAAAATATTTTGAATTTCTCTTGCATTAAATGAATTATAATTCATAATATGAGTAGATAATCAATAAATGAGAATGTGCTCAGCTATTAATGAAATGAGGTAAAAGAATGAGCGAAGAACAATTGTCACGTAAGGAACGTGAGCGTTTGCAGCATAAACAGGATATTTTGGAAACTGCCCTTCGGCTGTTTTCTGAACAGGGATTTCATAACGTCTCAATGCAGCAAATCGCTGAAGCCTCTGAGTTTTCAGTGGGTACTTTGTATAACTTCTTCAATAGTAAGGAGGCGCTCTTCGAGGAGCTGATAAATAACTGTGGTGAAAAAATTGTTGAAACACTTGTATCGGTTTTGGATGCTCCCGGGACCGAAGTGGAGCGTTTAACCAACTTTATTCGATATGCATGTACGTTGCTCGAAGAAAATGCACAGTTTATAAAACTGTATGTTTCCGATCTGGGGACTCGGGGTGCGAAACTTTCACATAAACATGACAAAGAAAATTTCGATACCGTATTAAACATTAGATTGGAGCAGATTCTGGAGAACGGAATACGCAAGGGCCTGTTTCGTCGGGTAGATCCGGCCATTACGGCGAAAGCCATCAATTCAGTTATAGAGACTCTTGGTTTTGAATTGGCCGGTCAGTTTGATAAGGTTGTAGCGATGGATATATTCTCGAAAGTTGAGAAGCTTTTCATTGGTGGTTTGCTTTTGCCGGAGGGGAAATAAAATGCCTAACAAAATAGTTAATATTTCCCTTGTAATAATGCTGTGCATGGTTTTTATATCCGGTTGCAGTAATTTCAACGGTCAGGAGGTTAGGCGGGAGCACGTCGATGAATATGCCCGTCAGTTAGAGGAAAAGACACGCGAAGTTTTAGCCGAAGACCGGCCTTTGGACCTGAACGACTGTATCCGGATTGCTTTGGAAAATAATCTTTCCGTTAAAAGCGCTGAAATTCAACAGCATATAGCCCGGCTCGAAAAGAAGGTATCATTCGCCAATTTCCTCCCGGCGGTGAGCTTAAATTACCAAAAGACGTGGTGGGACCCTCAGCCTCAAGTCAAATTTGGCAGCAGCGGCATTGCAATGCACGATAAGGATGTACGCGATGTAACCTGGAATATTCAAATGTCGATTTTCAATCCCGCTACGTGGTTTTTATATTCCATGCACACCCGCGGGTATGAAATTGCAGAGCTGGTTTCCGATTTCACACGTCAGGCCATCGCCCTGCAGGTAACGGCTCAATACTACCAGTGCCTGTCATTGGAGCAGTCTCTTACCATTTTAGAGAGTCAGTTGGCGGCCGCACAGGCATTGGAAAAAGAGCTGGTTGCCATGCAACAAGAAGGTATGGTCAACACATGGCAGGCCGAACAGGGGCGAGTTCTCGTATTGGCTCGCCAAACTGAATTACACCGGATACAAAAGTCACTTGGCCAGGCAAAAGCCGAGCTGCTCGCGAATATGGGACTCGATCCAACAGGTGATGTTAAACTCGAATTACAGATGTCACTGAAAGCCCCGGAAGAATCGCTGGATGATTTAATCACCGAAGCTCTTTTAAATCATTCGAGTCTTGCTATCTCGGACCGGCAGGTCGCCATCGAGAAGGAGAAAATCAAGGCGGCCGTTACCAATTTCCTGCCGAGTTTAGTGGGATTTGCCGGCCGGGTAGACACCTCCGACTCACATCAGGTCTTTACGAATTACTGGATGGGAGGGCTCAGTGCCGCAATCACGGTATTCGACGGTTTTGCAAACATTAATCAATACAAATCCGCTAAGGAAAGTTATAAAGATGCCCTTCTCAGGCGTCAGCAGGCGACACTGACCTTAATACTGCAGGTAATTCGCGCCCTGGACCAGGTCCGTTTAGCCCAGGAGCAGGTGGAGTTGACCGCACGGATTAATCAGGTCGCTTCGAAACACTTAGCCGAGGTTCGACAGCAGTACGAGCAGGGATTAATCAAGGTCAGTGACATGCTGGATATGGTTGCCGAGGCCGATAAGGCCGAGGTCCAGTATCTCCAGGGGCGTTTCCAGTATCAGACAAGTATTGCCGTGTTAATCAACGTGATGGGAAAAACCCAAATCGTTTTTGAGGAGTCAATGAATGAAAGCAGATAAATCTATTGAAAAGAAATCAGGAAAGTCCTTTCGTTTCGGGTATGTTTTAATTGTTCTGATTGTAATTGCTTTAATAGCGGCAGGTATCTGGTATAAGCGGGCCGGGCAAAATCCTGCCGCGACAGATACCAATACCGAAGGGCAATCTAAACTATTACCGGTCGTTGTAACGAATCCCGTGAGCCGAACTTTCGAGCAGGTAATTGTGACCCAGGGGAACGTCGAAGCAAAAAATGTTGCCATGGTCTCGCCGAGGATACCGGGAACATTCATGGAAATTTTTGTGGATGAGGGGGACATTGTTGTCGCGGGACGGACCAAGCTGTTTCAAACAGATGCCGTCAAATTGCAGCAGGATGTTACTATCAAGCAGCACGAGCTGGCAGTTACCCGCTGTGCGCTGCAACAGGCCGAGGCAAATCTGGAGAAAGTCACGGCGGACTTTGAAAAAGCAGAGCTGGATTTCAAGCGTTTCGAACGATTGCTGGAAAAAGAGGCAACCACCCAGGATGTATTCGAACAACAGCAGTCTCATTACAAACAGCTTGCCGCCGGCAAGAAAGTGGCTCAGACTCAGGTGAAACTGGTTGCCGAGCAGGTGCGTCAGGCAGAGGCCGAACTGGTTATTGCCGAAAAAGACCTGGCGGATACCGAGGTTCTTGCTCCAATTGACGGCGTAGTCAGCATGCGTATGGCCGATCCGGGAGAGATGGGCTCGCCGGGAGTTCCTGTAATGCGAATCGAAGACCCGAACCTTGTTGAAATCAGTGCGTTTCTACCGGCCGCGGCTTATCCGACGGTGACGACAGACCAAACTCCCATGAGAGTGACGGTGGCCGGGGTAGAGCTTGGTGACAGGGTAATTACTTACAAAAGCCCCACAATCGGGGACAGGCTTCGAACTTTCGAGATTAAATGTTTAGTGGAAAGTCCTCCGGTCGGTGTGGCTCCGGGAGCGATGGCGGATATCACCGTGATTCTGGCTGGCCGTGAAGGTTTAGGAGTTCCGGCGGTCTCTGTTCTGCAGCGGGGCGGCCGGTCCGTTGTTTTTACAGTTGAAGGTAATCTCGCCCGCCGAAGAAATGTTGTGACCGGACTCGAAAACGACGGGTGGATTGAATTGCTCGACGGTGGCCTGACCGAATCGATGCAGGTTGTCTCTATGGGCCAGGACATGCTCGACGACGGTGTCACCGTATCGGTGCAGAAGGAGGGCGAATAATGTTTCTTTCCGATGCGTCTATTAAGCGCCCCGTGGCAATGAGCTGTTTGATAATAGCACTGGCTCTATTGGGTCTCAACGCCTGGCGTAAGATGGGCGTGGAATTAATGCCGAGAATTGATGCCCCATATATAACGGTGACAACAATCTATCCCGGCGCCAGTCCCGAACAGATCGAAACTG
>CAYVXS010000163.1:0-6782 GCA_964454885.1 uncultured Pirellulales bacterium | reverse complement strand
CTCCTACACCAAGTAATAATGCAGCCGCGCCTCCGGTGACAATATTTATAACTTCTTTGTAAACAGCTGATACTTTAATGGCACTTCTATACGCGTTAACCAGGTCATTAGCTTTTACCTCAAGTTTGTTTTGTATATACTCTTCACGTCCGAAGCCCTGGATTGCCCTGATAGCAAAAAGGCTTTGTTCTACCAGGGACATAACGAGGCCCTGAGCTTGATACTGTCGAGTTGTAGTAGAATCCATAGGTTTGGCAAAAAAAACTAAGGCAATCGCTAAAATGGGTACTACAGAAAGCGCAATTAAAGCCAGAGTAATATCCAAATATGTCATAATCACAAACATTCCAATAAGACAAAGCAGAGCCGTTGTGCCCGGTAACGCTACCTGGCTAATTGCAAAATGTATAGCGAATACATCTCCGCTCATACGCTCAAGCAAATCGCCTACTTTGTGACGACCATGGAAACTAATCGACAAACGCTGGAGTTTTTGAAACAGATCGAGGGATACATCACGTACCAGTCGTTGAGCTACTGTAACAACAATATTTAAGACAAGCAGAGCAAGTGCTGCCCCACATAAGGTTATAATCAGGGCTGCAATTATACACCAAATGACCAGGCCACCCGGTGAATTCGCCCCGGGGAGTAATCCAGTAATTCTGGACAGTTCAGGCGGAATAGTGTTTTTACCAAGGGCATAGTCTATGACAATCTTTGCCGGCCAGGGACGCGCCAATTCGAAACCTACGCCAATCAGTGCCAGAGTAAAAGCCAGAAAAAGGCGGACTTTATGTCTCAAAATATAACTTAATAAGCGAGCAATAACATGCAACGTTTAATATCACCTCAACAATGTTAATTATGTTTCATATTTCCAAACAATAGCTATTTAGTTTAACCGAGATTTCGATAATCTTTATTTAATACTCTTTAGGTTTTCAAATGCGACCTGGAGTGATTTACCTACATAAGCCCCCTCTAAAATCATCCAACTGATAAATATGATTGATAAAACTCCAAGAAATCCTCCCGCTATCCATTGGTTCACAATTAATGCCCATATACAGAGACCTGTAAATACAATAGCTAAAATAATCCCAAAAGATGAAAATCGCTGTATGCCTCTGAATTTTGCAAATTGTTTGCCTCCTTCATGTTCTTCAATTGCCATTAATACACGCACAGAGCTAAACAGACCTCCCTGTATGTCAAGATCCCAGGCTTCAAAATCATTTCCTCTCCTGACTACCGAGCCTTGTTTCTTAATTTCACTCTCCAGTGATTGCAGCCACTGCTTGGATGAGAGCCAGGATTCGGACCACAGATTTGCCCTGTATTTCATTGAAAAACCTTTAAACTTTTGACTACATTTCCGCCAGGGAGTGAGGCCGTGTTTTAAACGACCCCATAGTCGCGCTAATGGTTGAATTAGGCTCAATAAAATCGTTATTGTTCTTAGTTTAATTCGCACGTAGGGTGATTGAGGTGCGCTCGGGTAGTGTAAATCTCTCGTTGATGCAATAGCCTGAACAATGGGAATAGCTACTGATATTATGAAAAATGGAACGAAAATAAAAAGTGGTGCCCAGGCAAAACCAAGAGCAGAAAGGATTCCCAAAAGAAAAGTAAAAAGATACCATTCAGGAAGTTCATGGAGTCTTGTAAACAAACCGGGTGAGGGCTGGTATAACTTCTGAAAGGGAGCCGTTCCCCAAAGTCCATGGTAAATTCTTGATCGTCTCAGCCGTAGTGATTTGTACGAAGGACCATCATAAATTCTACCTGACCAACTCGCATGCCCAAGTGGATTATATTTCTCCGGCCACTTCCTTTCAAGCATGGCCTCTGCCTTCCCATAGCCTACCTGTTGACGCCAATAAGTACGGATTGAGTTACGACGATGGTGCCAAACCAAAGCGGCAGGGTGAAATCCAATGGTCCAGCCCTTTTCAAGTAAACGCCAGCAAACATCGACATCATCACCTGCTACACGAAATTGTGCATCAAAGCCACCAATTTCCTCTAATTGTGATTTTCGAAAAGCCATGTTACAACCAGGGATGTGCTCAGCTTCTCTATCCGAAATAAGTACATGGATTGGACCTCCGGGAGCATTAGCTACACATTCAGCAATATGACCATCGCCTGCAGGTTGAATATTTGGACCGCCTACAGCAGCATAATCCGTTTTTTTAAAAGTATTAGCAAGATAGAACAGCCAGTGAGGATCAGGATATGCATCATCATCAATGTATGCAACGATTTCTCCGGTAGCTGCTTCTAAGCCAATATTACGTGCTCTACTAAGACCACCATTATCGATGCTGATTAACTTCACATCATACTGACCTGCAATCGCTTCCGTAGTGTCTGTGGACCCGTCATTAACTACAATAACCTCGTAGTTTGGATAGTCCATATTCTGGAGATGAAACAAAGTCTCATTGATTGTAGCCGAGCCATTATAACTGCACAAGACAACTGAAATGCGCGGCCAATCTTCGCTATGCGAAAAAGGTACTTGTTCAAATGCTCTTTGAACAGCCGTGAGCGAAGGCTTTAAAGTTCGGTCCCGCTCAGTGAGACCAAAATCCCAATCCTCAATGTCGAATCCGCCGCGATACCATTCATCGGTCCAGGAGAACATAAATATTCCTGCGCAACCTGTAGCAAAGGTAGATTGGATTTGCCATTTCAGAATCCGCGCCTGAGTTTCTTTTCCATTTCTTCGGCTGTCAAGGCCGACCTCGGCCATTAATAAAGGTTTATCGCCTGCCAAAATCTGAAGGTGTGCGAGGTACGCTTCTAATTTTTGCTGTTGCTCTAAATAGACGTTGAAACAATAAAAATCAAGGAAAGGTAGCTGCAAATATTCAGTAGTTGGGAAGTTAACGTAAGTGAAAAGACCATCAGGATCTTGCGATTTACCTGCTTTATATAATCTTTCTATGAATCCTTCTATATGCTTGGCGCCATGCCATCTTACAATTGAAGCAGGTATTTCATTTCCCACTACATAGCAAAAAACCGCAGGATGACCGGCGCAAGTTCGGACACCTTGACGGATTCGCTCAGTAATATCCCTACATTGTTGACTGTTATCAAGAAAAGTCACGTGCTGCTCCCAAGGCAGACCTATCATTACGACAAGGCCATGTTGATGAGCCAAATCCAAAAACCAGGGTGGTGGAACCGTGTAAGTACGAATCGCGTTAATACCATGAGAAGCCATCGTAGTAAAATCATGGTCAACTTGTGTTGGTGTGGAGTACTGATCGCCATTCTTATCGGGACGAAATGTCCCATATGTTACTCCACGAATAAAAAATTTATTTTCTCTGAAAAAGAACTTTCCCCTTTTATAAATACGATTTGTCACGACCGTTCGATCGCGTTTTTGCGGAATGCTATCGATTAGATTCTCAGGTGTTAAAGTGCACATGTGTAAGTTTTAATATTTACTACAACCAGCATCCAAGCTGTAAGTTAATCCGGTCATCCTTATTGAGTTCGTGGAAGCCAGGTGCCTTTACACCATCTTAATTTAAACACACTCATACCGAATTTAATATTTCGAAAACATGTATTGTAAATCGAATAAACAATTTATGAAATATCTTTTTTATAAAGATACCTAATATTTTTATTTAAAAGCCGTTTTTAAAAATATTTCTCTTGACTTTACACTTGCAAAAGATATTTTTATTATGTCGATTCTTGCAGGAGGCAAGTATTCATAATTAAAATAAGGTTTTATCGATTTGTTGTTTATATCAAAACCAGTAGAAAGGGTGATACTGAGCTTTTAGGTAAATTTTCCATTAAAATCCTATAGATATCATTGTCTGCTATCAAATGATATGTAAGGATTTTAGAATGTGTAACCCGAAGTCTAATGGCTGTGTATTTCTTGTGAAACCATAAGAAGAGAGAGAAATCTAATCTACTTTATATACGATTATTGTTAAATAATCTTTCATGAAAGGAGAGTCTTACCTGTATGGGTATGGTCATGATCACAGGAGGAGCTGGGTTTATTGGCTCACACGTTTGTAAAGCATTAGCCGCATCAGGCAACAATTTTGTCGTATATGATAATCTTAAAAGAGGAAACCTGCAAGCTGTGCAGTGGTGCGACCTTGTCGTGGGCGACCTATCTGATAAACATCTCTTACGTAAAACCATTGACAAATATTCTATTGAATCTGTAATTCATTTCGCAGCTCTCGCCTATGTGCGAGAATCCATGCTCTATGCAGACATGTATTGGAAAAACAATGTTGCAGGAACGAAAAACTTACTTGATACAATGGCAGAAACAGGTGTAAAGCAAATAGTGTTTAGCTCCAGTTGCGCTAGCTACGGTATTCCAGATTATATCCCTATTCGTGTTGACTGTTTTCAGAACCCAATCAATCCTTACGGCAGAACGAAACTGGCCTGCGAGTGGATGATCCGAGATTATGCTCTGCAGCATGAATGGAACTATGCAATTTTGCGTTATTTCAATGTGGCCGGCAATGATCCGGATTTGGATGTTGGTGAGGTACATGAACCTGAGACTCATATCGTACCTGTCATCCTTCTTAATGCGTTGCACTCTTGCCAAGAGCCTGTTCGCATTTTTGGCGGATCCCATCCAACTCCAGATGGGACCTGTGTACGTGATTTTATCCATGTAGAGGATCTTGCGTCAGTACACGTGAAAGCCCTGAAATATATTGAAGATAAAAAAAAATCAATAGTTTTTAACGTTGCATTAGGCCATGGTACGAGTATCTTCGAATTACTAAAGGTCTGTGAGGAGGTGACGGAAAAACGAATTCCCTACCTTTTAGAGAATCCTAATCATGGTGATCCACCTTGTCTGATATCCGATCCAGGCTATGTCTGGAGCACCCTCGGGCTTAATCCCCGCTTTATGGATATAAAGATGATGGTAGAGCACGCTTGGCAGTGGATACAATATAAAAGGTCAGCGTGGATTAAACTGAAGCAAAAGTCTATTGATGCTGGATCTTTTCAGCGAACTTCGTTAGCCTGAAAACTTTGAACAAACGGATTGTTTAACTATGTCTTATAGGAAACCTTGTGTTAAAACAGCATTGATACCTGTTGCAGGAAAAGGTACTCGACTTGGTCCTATCACGAGTATTGTCCCCAAAGCAATGTTACCTCTTGTGGATTCTTCCGATAATGTTCTCACTGTATTACACATTATTATAAAGCAAGTCTTGCAGGCTGGTATCGAACGATTAGGAATCATTATCTCACCTTGGCAGCAGGAGATGTTACAAAAGTATTTCTATGCCGTCGATGAACAAGAAGGTGAGGATTTATCCAATATAATTGAATATATAATTCAACCCTCTCCAAGTGGATTTGGTGACGCTGTCCTGAGAGGGGCTGATTTTGTAGGTCAGGAATCTTTTTTATTGTTGCTTGGAGATCATATACATATTCAAGATTCGGGAGCCACAAGCTGTACAGCTTACTGAAGCTTTCGTTGCTCAAGATAGTGTTGCAATGATTGGCGTGCAAGTAGTCGAAGCGGAGGAGTTGTCCAAGGTTGGTGTTTGTCGTGGAACTCTAACCGCAAACAACATTTATAAGTGTAATAATTTCGTAGAGAAACCAAGTCTTTCTTTTGCTCGAGATTACCTGGTGACAGAAGGACTTCAATCAGAAACTTTTTTGGCCCATTGTGGGATTTATGTTTTTTCACCTAAGATATTTAAATGCTTAAAATATATCAAAACTCTAAAAGAAAACCAGGAGATAGAGCTCGCCGATGCTCAAAGTATACTTTTACAGAAAAATCCCGAACGGTATATGCTCTGCAAAATTATGGGCCGCGCTTACGATATTGGTACACCGGCTGGATATGCCAAGGCACAAAATGTATTTAAGCATCCAGTAAGAGTATCAATAAAATGTTCCTAATTATGGTGTTTATCACATCCATGCTGATTCTAAATATGAAAGACTATAAAGATGACGGAATATTTCGAAGAAACAATTAATAATAAATATAAAAACCTTTCGGTATCGGGACGTTTATGCTTGTTTGGCGAGCATAGTGATTGGGCTGCAGACTATGGAGTTCATCCGGGCTTCTGCATCAGCATTGGGACAGATCAGCATTTAAAGGCAACAGCAAAGGCAAGCGATCGTTTCTTAGTTGAGACCGTTATACCAGACAAATTAGGACGACCAAGCAGTAGGATCAGGCTAATGAGTTGCTTATGGGATGCAGAACATTTGTGTTCAGCCGCTAAGGATAAAACGGAATTTTTCCGATATTGCGCTGGAGTAGCTTATGAAGCTCTGACAGAATTTAGAATTTCAGGTGGCATTGAGATTCATATTACAGACATGGATCTACCCTTAAAGAAGGGTGTGTCCAGTTCGGCTGCCGTCTGTGTGCTTACTGCTAAAGCCATCAACACTGTATGGAACCTTAATTTATCTCATCAAGACTTGATGGAATTGGCTTACTATGGCGAAAGATTAACAGGCAGCCAATGTGGGCGACTGGATCAGTCATGTATATATGGCAAGACTCCGGTTTTGCTCACATTTGATAAACTGGAAAGTGTTGGTGTTGAACCGATTCCCTGCTCCAGTAGTGTACATATGTTCTTTGTGGATCTGGCAGGTCAAAAAGATACTGTACGGATCCTGAAGGATCTGCAGACAAGTTACCCTATGAGTAGTGATCTTCAAAAAGCTCTGGGGCAGGAAAACGAGAAAATCACGTTGCTAGCCTGCGAAGC
>CAYVXS010000162.1:0-6787 GCA_964454885.1 uncultured Pirellulales bacterium | reverse complement strand
CTCATACACCGCTCGCATCAAGTTATAAGAACATTTACAGCAACGTGAGATTCCGCTGTTAATAGATAAAATATCGACAATTAAATAATGCGGATTAATCAGGGTTTTTTACAATTCATCCCACTGCCGTCAATTTCGACATTTTTTATGGCGATTGTGTTTGATGTGTGGATTTTTAGGATTTTATAACAGCAGTGCCGGTTTTGACGTTTACAACGGAATCTGCTAAATTAAACCGTCCCGTTCAGTCCGGCTGCTGTCCGATATGGTAACGATTAATCCGATTTTGCCATTTGTGCCTGTTTTTCTATCTCACTAAGATATGCCAGGGTACGTTCGAGCTTATCGCTGAGATGCTTGATTTTGAGCATAGTTTTGATCCGGGTCAGCAATTCGAGCTTGTTCACCGGCTTGCTTAAAAAGTCGTCCGTTCCGGAATCGATAGCGCGCTCGATATCACCGAATTCGCTAAGCGCCGTTACCATTATTACGGGAATATGAGAGGTTTTGGGATCGTTTTTTATTCTTTTACAGACCTCGAAACCGCTCATTTTCGGCATCATCACGTCCAGTAATATCAAATCAGGGGATTTTTTGTTTACGATTCCCAACGCTTCCATCCCGTCACGGGCGGAAATCGTCGTGCAGTCCACGTCCTCGAGATACGCCTGAAGCAGCTCAAGATTCTGTTGGTTGTCGTCGACAACAAGTATCGAAGGTTTTTTTTCCGGTTCTTTCTCAATTTTTATTTTGGTCATAAACACTCCTGTGTGTTGTCTTATCTTTTTTCCAAAACCTTCAATATAGCTGAGCAAAATGCCGGCAGATCGTCCGGCTTGCGTGAGGTTATCAAATTGCCGTCAACGACACATTCTTCATCCACATAATCTGCACCGGCGTTGATTACATCATCTTTAATCGCCATAAAACAGGTGGCCTTCTTACCTTTAAATATCTTCGTGCTGCACAGCAGCCAGCCGCCGTGACATATCGCGGCTATCACTTTGCCCGAATTGACCATATCATTCGCAAATTTTATTACTTCGGGACTTCTTCTCATAAAATCCGGCGCGAAACCTCCGGGCACAACCATACAGTCGTAATCGGCGGCATTTACCCGCCCTGCCGCGAACTCGGACTCGCAGGGATAACCTTCCTTGGAATGATATTCTTTTTTTGCCTCGGCTGCAATAAAATTGACCTCCAGAGCCGCTTCGCAGAACCGATAGCGTGGATACCAGACTTCCAGAACCTGGTACATATTGTCAACCATAATGGCCACTTTTTTCTTCGACATATGTAACTACTCCTTTACTTGTTTGCTGTGACCTTCGATGTATTCTCGAATCTCCGGTATAATATATATTCGTTCGATATCCATCGCCTGTGACACTGCCTCGGCACAAATTTCGGCCATCACGGCCGATGGGGCTTGTGTATCGACAAATAATGTCCATTGCCCTTTAATGGAGCAAAGCCCCCCGCCGCTGCCCCCGAGCGGTTCTTCACGGATTTTAACGCCGTTCGCTTCCAAAATCCTTACAAGCTCTTCGAATATTCTTTGCGTATTCATCGATTACCTGTCATATCGTATATCATATCTCAGGACCGGACAACCTGTAAATGAAATCATTTTCGCGTCTGATTTGCTGATTAGAGAACCAAAAGCACAATATATCCGAGCCGGAGTCATCGACATCTTTCAAGAAAAAACGCCTTATCAGTCGATATAGATACATATATGCAATAAAGTTATACACGAATAGTCAATATATTTTTCAGGGTAATTCATAAGGGATTTAATTTTATAGAAGGAGCGGGAACTTGGCAAGTATTACGGAAAAACGCGTTTGTTTACACAGACGAATCAAAGACCAGCAACAGCAAAACATCGACTTAAAATCTCAGTTAAATCACCTTCAGCATCTTGCCAATATCGGCACCGTAAGCTATATGATAGCCCATGAGATTAATAATCTCCTGACGCCGTTGAAAACCTACGCGGATTTAGCTTTGAGAAACTTCGACGATAAGGCCCTGTGTGAAAAGGCGCTCCATAAAACGATCCAAAATTGCGAACGAGCATCGAATGTTATGGAAAGTATGCTGGCCCTGGCACACAACCAGACACAGGAAAAGAAAAATACCGAGCTGCTTGGTCTCGTCGAGGAGATATTCGGATGTCTTTGCCGGGATTTTGGTAAAGACGGAATCACCGTGGAAATCAATATACCGCATAGTTTGAAGGTTTTTGCCGTACCTGTTCAAATTCAACATGTCTTAATGAATTTAATTCTCAACGCCCGGCAGGCGATGCTGCCGCGGGGCGGCGTTTTGTCAGTCGTGGCCGAGGAGAAAAACGATGCCATCGAGATAGAAATCAAAGATACCGGCATCGGCATAAAACCAGCCGATTTAGAACGAATTTTTGAGCCGTTCTTTACTACGAAAAAAAATGGAAACTCAACATCAGATAATTCCGGCGCCGGACTCGGTCTGGCCTTCTGTAAAAGGGTCATTGAGGGTCATAACGGGCTTATCTCGGCCGAATCAAGGCCCGGCAATGATACTATATTCAGGATAATTTTACCCAAACCTCAGTCAGGTAAAAGCTAATGCCTGCTCAGGCTTTCCAAATCGTTTTCATGCTGATACTTCTTTGTTGTTCGGCTTTTTTCTCCGGTTCGGAAACCGCCTTTACAAATCTAACCCAAAGGCAAAAAAAACTTTTACGGGAATCTCAGCACAGACTCTCGAATTTAGCCGGCAGATTGCTGAATAAACCGGGACAACTGCTTAACTGCTTTTTGTTCGGGAACATGATGGTCAATGTTCTTTTTTATGCGGCTTCGAGTGTTTTAATCGTCCGCATCAGCGAGCAGAGCACAATTGCGGGTGCTGTTGTTGCTTTTATAAGTTTTGCCGCGTTGTTGCTGTTCGGTGAAATTCTTCCTAAATCCATGGCCTTTGCCAATTCGAAAGCTCTCAGTATCATATTCGCCCTGCCGGCCTATGTTTGTTTGAGGATATTTACACCCATCGGATTCGTATTCAAATTTTTAATTTTAGAGCCGATTCTGCGTTTATTGCTCGGGCCGACACGAAGCCCCGGGACAATAACTATGTCCGAATTCAAGTCTTTAATTGAGACAACCAGAAAACAGGGATTAATCACCGCGGACGAGAACAAACTGTTATCGGAAGTCATCGAGTTGGGATTCCTGAAAGTTAGTCACGTGATGCGGCCGCGAGTGGACATGGTTGCATGTTCGGTTACGAGCTCGAGTCACGAAGTTCTCCTGAAAATGCAAAAACATCACCTTACAAAGCTTCCCGTTTATGCAAAGACAATAGACAACATCGTCGGTATTGTTTACCTGCGGCAGCTTTTACTTAACGATAATGTCCAGATAGACAAGCTGGTCGAGCAGGTACATTTTGTACCTGAGCAGAAAACCGTCGAGTCACTTCTGGAATTTTTCCGTAAGTCCAAAACTGATATGGCGATTGTCGTGGACGAATACGGCGGTATTGCCGGCTCCGTACGCCTCGAGGACATTGCCGAAGAGTTGTTCGGCCAGATAGAAGCAACAAGTCATATCGAGCCTATCGAACAGACCGGGCCTTTCGAATACAGACTCTCCGGCTCTCTTGCCGTTCATGACTGGTCCGAACTGTTCGGTATTGATTTGACGGAGATACACCAGGCCACGATTAGTGGAATGGTAACCGCCCTTCTCGGAAAAATCCCAAAAAGCGGCGATGTCGCATATTTGAAGAACCTGAAATTCACCGTAGAAAGCGTTCGTAAACACCGAATAGAAACCGTAATACTAACGTTCGAGCCTTTTCAAGCAAATGGTAAATAATATCGTTTTAATTGTGGCTTTTGTCTTTTTTGTCGCCCTTGCCGGCCTTTTCGCCGGTTCGGAGACAGGGCTATACCGCCTTAGCAGGCTTCGACTTCGTCTGGGTGTGGAAAAAAAACGTCTGCCGTTTATTATGCTCGGCAGATGTATCCACGACAGCTCCGGACTGCTTCTTTCGATGCTTATCGGCACGAACCTTTCTTATTATCTTGCCACAAATATTGTCACAAGAATTCTCTTAACCCAATTCGCAACCGAACATACCGTAGAAATCGTCACAACCCTTTTAATCACCCCCATCCTGTTTGTCTTTTCGGAATCGGTCCCCAAAAACCTGTTCTTATACCGCGCGGATTTGCTGATGCCCTACCTGGCGCCGTTTTTGTATACATTTCACAAAATCATGAGTTACTGCGGAGCAGTACCATTGCTCAAATTTATATCGACCATCTTCGCCAGACTGGCCGGCTCGGCCTATACTTCAAAAACGGTTATCTCTTCAGCAAAGAGGCACACGATACAGGCCATTCTGCAGGATACACACGAAGAAGGTATTCTCAGCCCTGTTCAGACAGACATCGTAAACCGTCTGGTGAAAGTCTCGAATGTGCGTGTCAGGCTGGTGATGACCCCGATTGACAAGGTTCAAACGGTCGATATTAATTCCGACCGCTCGGCCCTGATAAAGATTCTGAAAAAATCCGTATTTTCTCGTCTGCCGGTCACGGAGGGCCAGCTCGAAAACATCGTAGGTTTTATAGATATTTATGAAGCTTTAAGTTCCTCGAAGGAAATCCCCGATCTGCGTAATTATATCAAGCCGATAAAAAAACTCGATATGGACATAACAGTCATCGATGCGATAGATTATATGCGGAAGGAAAATCAGAAAATCCTCCTGGTTACCAGAGCCGGTCTTGCAGGTCGCGAGAAACCTCTTGGGATTGTCACAATGAAAGATTTGGTCGAGGAGCTCCTCGGTGAGCTGGCCGAATGGTAAGATAGTGCCATTTAGTTCAATTCTGTCCGTTGTCGGCATCATCGATAATCGCCTGTGCGATATCGTTGATTACCGTACGGTTCAATCCATTCGCGTTGTTCGCAAGGATGGAAAAAATATAATACCCCTTCGCTGTGACGCAGACCCCGGACAAAGATTTTACGCCGCTGATGTACCCGCTCTTGCCTAAGACTTTGCCCTTGTACTTTTCCTCCTTGAAATTATCCGCGATAGAGCTGGTTCCCTCTACCCCCCCTACTGCGAGAGAATCCCTGTATATGTTCCAGTTATCGCTGTTATAAACATCCAGCAGGACCTTGGTTATAATCTCGGCACTCAGCCTGTTTTTTCTGCTCAGACCGCAGCCATCGTCGATATTAAACCGATCCTTGTCGATACCAAGCTCCGAAAGATATTCGCCTATAAGCTCTCGTCCTCTTTCCCAGCTACCGTGTCTTTTGTCCGGATTATTGACGGCGGCGATGGTTTTCATAAATGCTTCGGCTCCGAGATTAAGACTGTCTTTGAGACAGCGCGCCAGACAATCATTCATGGTAGTCTTATATTCGGCAATTAATTTGAAATCGTTGGTGTCGTCCAGAACTTTTTCTATGAATTGTCCCTTTGTTTGTATTGACGCCTCGGTTAAGTGCTCGAATAAAAGATATCCGAAAAAAGCGGCAGGTTTTTCGATTGCAACTTCAATCGGCCCGTACTCGCTTTTACATTCACCGTGAACAATGAGCCTGTTCGGCTGACTGTTACGGTAGGTCCCAAGGGAGCTATCGCCTCTCGATATCGGTTTGACCTCATTGATAAGTGTCACAAAGGAGGTCTGCGGCTCAATCGAAATACTTACCCGTCCGCCGATATTCCGGGCGCTTAATTTTATACAATTCAGGTTATAATTTAAGCCGCTCACCTCACTGGCATAGCTGCGATTCAATTCCGCAGCCGGCCAGCTTGGATGAACACACTCGTTATCGAATATCCCCGTATCAGCGATAATATCTCCGATAGTTGTTATATCGTCATGCTTCAGTTTCTCGATTATGTCTTCGAAAATCCAGCCTTCCTGGCGGCCGTATTTGCCATCCGTCTGTTCGTCACCCAACAAGGGGTCCCCACTGCCTATTATCACCAATGTGTTTCCGCAGAGTCCAACTTTCGTTTTATACTCGAAATCCGCCCCTAAATATCTCAATGCCGCGGCTGCGGTTACAATTTTCATATTCGAAGCCGGTATCAGCGGCTCTTTCGCATAATGAGAATATGCACTATTGCCGGTATCGGCCTTAACGACATGAATGGAAAATTTGACCCCATCCTGCAGGGATTGGCTGATGACTGAGTCTATTCGCCTGGCTAAATCGGCATGCGCAAAACCGACGAGCGATAGAATCAATACGCCTGAAATGATTGTTTTTTTCGTTTGTCCTTTCATAGTGCGGCCCATTATTTCATAAAAAAATGGGCTTTTCAACCCTTTCATAGTATTGCTATAATAGTTTTTTTAAAAAAAATTTTATTTTTTCAAAGATAACAGGTATAATAAGCATGTTAAATGTGCAATTAGATAACAGAGATTTGAGGTACTATCCTGCGAATGTGTGGAAAGTGCTTCGAATTTAGGTTTTTTTATTGCCTTAGAACAAGTTAATAAGTAGAAGGTCTTTGTGAAGAGTATGTTACAATTGGGGGTAAGTTATACACCATTTGGACATCTCGTTAACAAGGGTCTGCAAGTGTATGAGCGACAAAAAACCTGTGGATTTAAATAGATCGCCAATGATTATTAGCATCCATTATTGAATGGAAGGAGACAATTATGCCTATATCTAATTCCAGGAGCCAAAACTACAAAAAAGGTTTTACTTTAATCGAGCTTTTGGTTGTAATTGCTATCATCGCGTTATTG
>CAYVXS010000161.1:0-6814 GCA_964454885.1 uncultured Pirellulales bacterium | reverse complement strand
AACAAAATCTTTCCTGCGCCGTCTTAACAAGAGGATACAAAACACATGAGAAAAACAACGAATCACCGAATACGGTAACAGACGAACCGGCGGTTCTTTCGGAAAATTGCCAACAGGCGGAAATCATCATTGATCCGGACCGTGTTGCCGGTGCCGCCCAAGCAATCGAAAAGTTCGGGGTCAAGATCCTGGTTCTGGATGACGGATTCCAACATCGTCGATTGGCCAGAGACCTGGATATTGTAACAATCGATGCAACCAGGCCTTTCGGATACGAAAAAATCTTCCCGGCCGGCTTGCTACGAGAACCTCTTACTTCGCTCAGACGCGCCGATGCCGTTGTTATAACAAGATGTGATCAAATCCCCGAGTCCGAATTAAGAAAAATTGAAAACAAGCTGCGAGCCTTTAATCCTGATATCCTGATAGCGCAATCAATCCATGCCGCTGTCAATATCAAATCTGCAGATAACGCCGAAACTACCGTCGAGCGACTGAAAGGCAGTAAGATATATGCCTTTTGCGGCATAGGTAATCCGAACACATTCGTCAATACAATCGAAGCCTTTGGGGCTGAAATTACCGGCTCAAAAGTCTATAATGACCACTATCGATACACTCAGGCCTCCCTGGCAGATATTTATACCCAGGCGAGACTTGCCGGGGCAGACCTCATATTGACAACACACAAAGACTGGACCAAAATTAAGCATCTTGAACCGGATAAAAAAGACATACAACTCGCATATCTGGCTGTCCAGATAAAGTTTATTACTGGAATGGATAGATTAACATGCTTGATTAAAGACACTTTAGCAGGTAAAATCTCCGACATAAATTAATAATTACCTTAAGTATATAAGCTTTTTTGCCCGGATGTTTTTATGTACGAAAATCTATTGAAAACACTTACGAATATCGGCTCGCCGAAGGTGATGGTTGCAGGCGACTTTATGCTCGATATCTACCTCTACGGAGATGCACTAAGAATCAGCCCCGAGGCACCTGTACCGGTGCTGCGGGTACACAGAACCGAACACAGTTGCGGCGGAGCAGGATCAGTTGTCGCCGATCTTGCCGAGCTGGGTGCTATACCCGTTTGTGTAGGTATAATCGGAGACGACCAGAACGGTAAAATCCTCACAAAAAAGCTCCGGGAAATCGGTGCCGATATCACCGGTCTTATTACGGTTCCCGACCGCCCCACTACGAGCAAACAAAGACTCATTGGTCTGGCGCAACACCGACATCAACAACAATTATTCAGAATGGATGAAGAATCCACAGAGCCCCTCTCAAAGCAGCAGCAGGAAAAAATCCTGCAGTGCTATAATAAAAATCTTCCACATGTCGATATTGTATGCCTTCAGGATCATGATAAAGGTCTGCTAAGCAAATCGCTTTGCAGTGAAATGATACACTCTGCAGCGAAAGCAAACAAAAAGGTCATTATTGATCCCTGCCTTAGAAGTGATTACTCGAAATACATCGGCGCCACCGTTATTACGCCGAACCGCCAGGAAACGTCCCTTGCCGTAGGTTTCGAGATAAACAATGAAACCCAATACCCCAAAGCTGCACAGCATCTACTGGAAAAATTCGAACTTCAGGCGGTAGTGATAACACTCGATAAGGAAGGCGCGTATCTTCAGACAAAAGACACTGGCAGAATCATACCTACTCGTCCACGTGACGTTTATGACGTGACAGGGGCCGGCGACATGGTTCTATCCACACTGGCCATGACTCTTGCGGCCACCTGCGATTATGAGACGGCCGTGGAATTAGCCAATATAGCCGGCGGGCTTGAAGTGGAAAAATTCGGTAATAAAACAGTGTCTATCGAAGAAATGATAGATGAAATAGTAAACCTGAACCGGGCCGACAGCGGCAAATTACGTCCGATCGACTTTTTAACCGACGAACTCGCCTGGCACAGACGGCGGGAAAAAGCCGTAGTTTTTACAAACGGCTGCTTCGATGTTTTACACAGTGGTCACATAGAGTTCCTGAAATTTTGCAAATCACAAGGTGACATTGTTGTCGTCGGACTTAACAGCGACAATTCCGTGAAAGCCATCAAAGGTCCGGACCGGCCGATAAACAACCAGCAGGACAGAGCAGCCGTTCTGGCCGCACTGGAAATGGTAGATTACATCACGGTATTCGATGAGCCGGACCCGCTGAATTTAATTAAATTGGTTAAGCCGGACGTGCTGGTAAAAGGCCGGGATTGGGAGCAAAAAGGTGTCATAGGACGTGAATTCGTCGAATCACACGGCGGTAAAGTTGTTCTCGCGCCAATTGTGGAAGGAAAAAGCACTTCGGCTACAATCGAAAAAATGAAACCCGTAAAGTCAAAATCCAGATGAACGAGAATATAAAACAGCAGATAATCGAGATAATCGAAACGCATAAAAAAATGACCGCCGAACTTCAAAAGGCCGGCATTGAAACAATCGCTGCCATCGCCGAAACGCTTACGGGGGCCTTGAAGCAAAACGGCACAATTTTTCTGTGCGGCAACGGAGGCTCTGCGGCCGATGCCCAACATATCGCCGGCGAGTTTGTGGGACGATTTTGCAGGGAACGAAAGGCTTTAGCTGCGGTTGCACTTACAACCGACACGTCTATTCTCACATCCGTCGCCAACGACTACACGTATGAACGTGTGTTTGCCCGGCAGGTTGAGGCACTCGTGCGAAAGGGTGATATTTTGTGGGCATTTTCAACCAGCGGAGCTTCGGCAAATATCATTTCCGCCGCAAAGTCGGCGAAAGAAAAAGGAGCAATGGTAATCGCTTTTACAGGACAAAAAAACAGCGAGCTTGAAAAAATCTCCGATATATGTTTCTGTGCCGATAACAAATCGACGGCGAGAAACCAGGAAATGCACCAGCTTGCTTACCATATTATCTGCGACCTTGTTGAACAAAATTTTGCAGACAATTAACCCGTGATTAAATTACAGTAAATATGTCAGACAAAGCTATATTTTTAGATCGTGATGAAACATTGATAAAGGACCCGGGATATATCAGCAGCCCCGACCAGGTCGAGCTTCTTGATGGAGTCCCCGAGGCACTTATCAAGCTCAGGGACCTCGGATACAAACTAATCGTGGTTTCCAATCAATCGGGAGTTGCGAGAGGAATTGTAACCGAGAAAGTACTCGGGCAAATTCACGACCATTTAAAACAACTATTAGCCGAAAAGGACGCACACCTTGACCGGATTTATTTCTGTCCTTATCATCCGGACGGAGTTGTTCGGAAATATCGCAAAGAAAGCAACAACAGAAAACCGAATCCCGGTATGCTGCTGACCGCAGCGAAGGACATGGATATCGATCTGGAACAATCATGGTGCATAGGCAACAGCCCCCGTGACGTCGAAGCCGGAAAGAGGGCCGGTTGCAAAACAATATTAATAGATTCTCCTTCGCACCAGAAACAACCGGAATCACGTACATCGAAATCAGATATCAAACCCGACTACAAAGGCGTGAATCTAAGAGAGGCGGTAAATATCATTAAAAAGCATCTTCGCTCTTCCACCAAAACACAAGTTCAAACGAATACTGCGGTCACAGACGAACCATCTGAAACTATTACCGAGAAAGCTGATAATGAAACTGAACCTGCTTCCGAAACCGAAGAGCCGGTTACTGAGGCACCTGAATCATCCCCTTATGAAGAAGCTGCTCCTGAGGTGACCGAACCTGAACAAATAACTGCCGAACCTGACACAGACACAGATATTCATGAACCGAAACGAGAACATAAACATAAAAAAATGCGAACTTTTCCCAAAGAAAATGATACAATCGACAACAAAACAGAGCAATTACTCGTCGATATACTGGGACAACTTAGAAATATGCAGCGAGCGGAAATGTTCAGTGAGTTTTCTGTAATGAGACTGATAGCCGGTATCATGCAAATCCTTGTTCTGTTTTGCCTGCTGATAACGATCTGGTTCCTGATGAGCCCGGAAAGCCGGTTGAATTCAGTCTTCATTGCGCTCGGATTTGCTATAGTATTTCAGCTCATGTCACTGACCTTTTACATAATGCACTCTCGAAAATAAGGATGTTTGAAGCGTATCTCCTTTAAACCGGAAACGAGATACGAGATGCAAAATGCAAAAAACGAATGTTTTAGTCTGGCTTCCTTCTCCGATGGGAGATGCCGTTCTTTGCACACCGGCCCTTCGGGCAATCCGTGAACATTTTAATTCCTGCAAAATTACTTTTTATGCCAATCCCATTGTCAGACAGATTCTTTCTCCATGCAGTTACAACGATGCATGGATAGAGCAAAAGGAAAATAATCTATTTGTCGTTGCAAAAGAACTCAAAAAGCACCGGTTCAGCCATGCAATCCTTTTAAAAAATTCATTTGCTTCTGCATTGGCCGTTTATTTAGCCCGAATACCTTCACGAATTGGTTATGTTCGCGAAAATCGCGGCCTCTTACTTACAGAAAAACTTTCCCCCGAGAAACTTCGTAACGGCAAATTCAAACCTCTCTCGATGGTCGATTATTACCTTGCAATCGCATCCCGGCTTGGCGCCTGTTCAAATGAAAAGAGTCTCGAACTATCCGTAGATACATCGGCTACGGAGGCTTTGCGAGCCAGACTGCCGGAACTTTTTAACACCGACGGACCAGTCGTTATTCTTGTCCCCGGCGGAGCGTTCGGACCGAGCAAATGCTGGCCCAGTGACAGGTTCGCACAAACAGCGGACAGGCTTATCGACGATTACAAAGCAACAGTTGTCGTCTCCGTTGCATCCAATCCGTCCGAACAAAAAATCGCCCAAGAAATATGTCGGTCAAGTAAATATTCCACCCAATCACAAGGTAACGATTCCAAAAGTCACCTAATTAGTCTGGCGGAAAAACCTCTCGGACTCAATGAGCTTAAAGCCCTTTTTTCATTGGCGGATTTGGTGATAACCAATGATACCGGACCGCGACATATCGCCGTGGCATTGGGACGTAAAATCGTGACCCTCTTCGGCCCGAATAATCCCGTATGGACCGATACTCACTACGAAAACGAGATTCAGATAATCGGCAATGTTTATTGTGCTCCCTGCCACAATCCAGAATGCAGGAAAAACCGACGCTTCTGCATGGAATCGATAACCATCGAGATGGTTTATAACGCAGCTAAGCAGTTATTCGAAAACAAACGCCGAGAAGCAAAAATATACACACGGCAGGAATTCATAGAGACCTCGGAATCTTTTTTTATCGATCCTGTTTATAAACCCACCTTTAGCACTCTGGGTCTAAGCTCAATCGACGCCGTTTTTTCTTTTAATCAGGCAAAAAACCTGAACAAAAAAAATCTCGCCCGCTTCCGCTCGCGTCTGCAATTTGAAGTCACCTCACCTGAGACTTCCACTCCTGTTACTCTATTTCTCAAACGTTACGATGCTCCTCCGATTGGAGTACAATTAAAAAACTGGCTCGCTTCTCGCGGGAGGAAAAGCTGCAGCTCTATCGAGTTCGAAACAGCACAACAACTAATAGAAGCCGGAATTAACACACCGAAAACCATTGCCCACGGCACACAATGGGGGACAATCTTCGAGAAGCGAAGCTTTATCATCACAGAAAAAATCCCCGACGCCGAAGCCTTGGAGCGAAAACTGCCTGATTATTTTAATGGACATGAAACAGTCGAAAACTTAAAGCAGCAAAGGCAATTTATTACCTGGCTTGCAGGATTCATCAGGAAATTCCACGAGACCAATTTCCGCCACAGGGACTTATATCTTTCGCACATATTTTATAGTGATAATGATAATTTCTATCTCATCGACCTGGCCAGGGCTTTTCAGCCGTTATTTTTTAACAGGCGCTTTCAAATAAAGGATATTGCCCAGATTTATTATTCGTCACCCGGCAAATATTTTTCGAGAACCGACCGCATGCGCTTTTATATAAACTATACCGGGCAGCAAAAACTGTCAAAAACAGATAAAGATTTTGTCCGCAAAGTAATAAAAAAAGTAAAACAAATGGTACAGCACGATAAAAAACACGGTAGAGAAGCTCCTTTTACCGGATAAAAACCGAGGACATTATTAATCGAATGAACGCAAAAATCGCCATAATTATCGAACGGGCAAATATCTCACTCGGAGGTGCGGAACGTTCGGTTTTCGAACTGCGAGCCGCGTTTACTGCCCTCGGTTATTCGGTCGACATCCTTGCGGCAAAAGGCAGTACCGACGCCAAAAACATTCACATCTTATGCCGAGACAATTCAAGCAAGCGTGTGAACTTCTTTACTTTCGAAGAAGCGATTAAAAAACACCTTTCAGAAAATAAATATGACATTGTCCACAGCGTTTTGCCCTTCGATTTTGCCGATATATATCAGCCCCGCGGTGGGACGTATGCTGAGACTATTATCCGTAATTCTGCAAGTTATCAAAACAAGTTCATCGAATATTATAAGAGAATCACCGCCGTGACAAACTCCCGTCGAACCACGCTATTGCGGGCCGAGCGTAAAATCGCACAATCACCGGATGGCCCATTGATCGCCGCACTCTCGGAATATGTTGCCGACCAATTCAAACGGCATTACAACACGGACGCCGGGCGAATTGTAGTAATACCCAACGGCGTAAAAACAGACAAACGAATCAACACAACCGCCGCCGATACACTTCGCTCGCATATACTGGCGAAATTAAAACTCAAAGAAGCCGACAATCCTGTTCTCTTTTTGTTTGTGGCAAATAATTTCCGATTGAAGGGATTGGGACCACTTGTACAGGCAATGCATATTA
>CAYVXS010000160.1:0-6814 GCA_964454885.1 uncultured Pirellulales bacterium | reverse complement strand
ACCCTGCTTTGCGAATTGACCAAAGAGATTATAAATGCGCAATTTTCTTCTTCGAGACATAAACAAATACTGAAAGGCACAGGCAGATGTCCCGAATGTCGGTCTCATGTCACAGAGTTCTGGCGTTGTGACTGCGGTTGTATATCATGTGAGAAGTGCGTCAAGAAAGATATTTTAAGGAATCAATATACTGAAAAAAACAAGATACCCAGCCACTACGAAACAGAAAAAACGTACGGTACGATCGGTCCGGATACTCTTGGAGGCGGATGGATACAGGGTGAAAAATTAGTCAGACGTTATGTCCCTGAACAAAAAATAACAGAACAATGGAACATGACAACAAGAGAGGTAAAATGCCCAAAATGTCATGGCCTCATGGATGTTCTAACTAAACGGACTCTAAATGAAAACAGGCCCGCCGAGGGAGGGACGTATTGAACATGAAATTGCTTTAATATTTCCCGACGACGACGCAGGCGTTATGTCCGCCGAAGCCGAAGGAATTACTCAGAGCGATATTGACTTTAGCTTCGCGGGCTTCGAGAGGGACAAAATCCATTTTCAAGTCGCAGCGGGGATCCGGATTCTCCAGGTTGATTGTCGGGGGGACGGTCGATTCGTTAATCACCTTGACACAGACAATCAGCTCGACCGCGCCACTGGCTCCGAGCAGGTGGCCTAAGCAGCTTTTGGTGGAGCTGACGGGAATTCCGTACGCATGTTTGCCGAATACGTGTTTGATGGCCGAGCTTTCGGCGATATCGTTCAACTCAGTCCCCGTACCGTGGGCGTTAATATAGTCGATTTTTTCCGGCTCAACTTCGGCATCGGCAAGGGCCAGCTTCATCGCCGAAGCGGCGCCGTTCCCATCCGGCAAGGGTGCGGTAATATGATAACCATCGTCGGTGGCGCTATAGCCGAGGAATTCGGCATAAATCGGGGCGTTTCGTTTCTTGGCATGCGAGAGCTCTTCCAGAATCAGGACGCCGGCGCCTTCGGAAAGTACGAAACCGTCCCTGTCCTTGTCGAAGGGCCTCGATGCCGCCGGTGGGTCGTCGTTTCGAGTGCTGAGCGACCTTGCGGCACAAAACGAGGCCAGGCCGATGGGAGTAAGGGCGGCTTCGGAACCGCCGGTAACCATGATGTCGCTTCGGCCGGTGACAATATTGGAATATGCCTCGCCGATGGCGTGATTGCCGGAAGCACAGGCGCTGGATACGCAAAAGTTGGGTCCGCGCAGGCCGTACTGGATGGCTATGTTACCGCTGGCGGCATTGGCCATAAGTCTCGGAACACAGAAAGGTGAGACTTTCATCGGGCCTTTGTCCAGGAGCCTGAGGTGCTGGTCCTCGATTTCCTTGATGCCGCCGATACCGGTACCGACGATGACCCCGATTCGGGAAAGGTCTTCTTTGGAAAAGTCCAGACCACTGTCTTTGACCGCCTGGCTTGACGCTGCAATCGCGAACTGAGTGAAGCGATCCATTCGCTTGCTTTCCCGCTGGTCGATGTATCGTGTTATATCGAAGGTTCGGATTTCACCTCCGAACCTTACGGGATACGCGCCGGCATCGAACATTTCTATGGAAGAAATACCGCTCTTACCGGTACATAAAGCAACGAAAAGCTCGTTAGCGGATTCAGCCAGGGCCGTTACACAACCCAGGCCTGTAATAACAACTCGCCGTTTATCCATGCTAAACTTTTTCGTTATTTCTGGCTTCTGGATTGTATAACACTGACAATGTGATCGATTGCGGCACCGACCGTTTGGATTTTCTCCGCCTCCTCATCCGGGATA
The DNA here is from genome assembly GCA_964454885.1 of uncultured Pirellulales bacterium. Taxonomy (GTDB): domain Bacteria; phylum Planctomycetota; class Phycisphaerae; order Sedimentisphaerales; family Anaerobacaceae; genus JAFGPS01. Next base: position 5,010 of record CAYVXS010000160.1, on the reverse strand, counting down.
CTCAGATCGAATTCATCTTCGAATTCCATTACAAGCTCGACCGTATCCAACGAATCCGCATTCAAATCATTAATAAAAGATGTTTCACGCGTTATTTCAGATTTATCCGCGCCCATTTGCTCACTAATAATATCGATCACTCTCTTCTCAATAGCCTGAACATCTACGCCGTCAGCAGTCACTTTGTATTCCTCCCTAAATCAAACAGGAATTAATTTCGCTACCTTACAATACAACATCCGACAACAAAATCTACATTTCGGCGGGTATATTACCGGTAAAAGTGCGTCTCTACAAATGTTTTTTATTTTTTTTTACATGGCCATCCCGCCATCCACGCACAGGACCTGCCCGGTGATATAACCAGCCTCGTCTTCGGCTAAAAACGCCACCGCCCTTGCGACTTCCTCGACCCGTCCGAACCGCTTTACCGGAATTATCTGCTTTGCCCCTTCTTTTACAGCATCCGGCAGCACATCGGTCATTTCGGTCATAATAAATCCCGGTGCGATGCAATTGGCTGTAACGTTCTTTTTGCCTACCTCCCTCGCAACCGACTTGGTCATCCCGATAAGCCCGGCCTTACTCGCAGCATAATTACTCGAACCGGCCTGCCCCATAACACCGGCCACAGAGCTTAAGTTTATTATCCGCCCGAACTTATTGCGAACCATCGACCGAACGGCAATGCTGGTCGCAATAAAAGCCGCACGCAAATTAACATTGATTACCCGGTCGAAATCCTCCTCGTCCATCTGCATCATGAGTTTATCACGGGTAATACCGGCGTTATTCACCAAAATGCCTATTCCCCCATGCTCGGCGGCCAGTGATTCGAGAATTTCTGTTAATTGTCCTGTATTGGTTATATCCACGCACCTGGTGATGACTTCAAAACCTGCCTCTTTGACGACTTCTTCAAGCTCACCGAGCTGGTCTTTATTTATATCCAATCCAGCGACAATCCGCCCCTGCTTGAGCAATTCGAGGACAATCGCCCTTCCAATCCCCCTTGCGGCTCCGGTTACTACTGCCAACCTCTTTTCCGACATTTTATCGTCTCCATACTATTCTGTCATATTAGGTCCCCGTTTTTCCGAGGGGATGATTTACAGACGCGATACCCTATACGAAGAACACCGATCGTGCAATCTTTTTTTTTGTCCTTTTTTACTCCATGAGATGGCGGTTGTTACAGCCTGAATAAAATGTCAATTCTTTCGGATTTTAAATTTTTTTCAAAAATCTCACTTTGCCAGTCAAGATTTCCCATTCGAGAAACGCCTATTATTTGGTGAATATTCTTTGGTGGTTAGCTTTCGCCCACCTTATTTGATATATGATTTTGTCGAGCATGTTAAAATGGAGAATTTAAGTGAAATTGAGTTGAAGATTTTGCTCGCCGTGGCCCGTTCGGAAAACAGCGAGTGCGATGCAGAAAGCCTGATTCGGAGCCTGAACTTGTCCGAAACCAAGGCACATTATTATCTTTCCAGGCTGTCTTTCGGTAAGAATTATCTATTTTGGGTCGGCAGTCCAGGCAAGCCCGATCACTATATACTGACAGATTGCGGCCGAAAGTTCCTCCTTGAAGGTAGTTACATTTGAAAAAAAATCACAGACAGCCACCGGTGAGTGATAAAAGACAGAAGACGGAAAAAGAATGAATGACGAGGGACTAATCCTTAACGGCGTTTATTTCGGGTACAGGTTTCTTGTCTTTTTGATATACTCGATAACAAATATTAAGCACAATTCAAACACGCACAATTTGCATAAAACAAAGTCCTTTGAAGTAAATTCTCCTGAAATCCTGCAATATTTGCTGGTTTATTACGACAAAATTAATATATAATCCGAAAAGCATAGGATTTTTAACGCGGAAGTATGAACATCTAATATTAATTAAGGAAAGGTAGAGAAATGAAGAACTTTTATTATTTGGCCATTGTTTTACTGTCGGTGTGTCTGATTATCCAGGGCTGCGGCGGTTCGGAAGATTCCACCCAAAAAGACCAGAAGCTGATCCAGGGCACCTGGGCAGGAACCGCTGCTGGCATGGATACTGTGTTCACAATGACAATCTCCGGCAGTAATTTCGATATGAAAACAGCAGATTCAACGATATGGTACAAAGGGACTTTTACACTGAACGATAAAGTCACTCCCAAACAGGCCGATTTCAAAATTAGTGAATGCAGCATCGAACAATATGTCGGAAAAACCGCCAAAAGTATTTATAAAATTGAAAATGACACCCTGACAATCGCCGTCAACGAGCCGGGAATTGAAACAATACCTGCCGACTTCGTGGCGAACGAACAGACCCAGGTCTTTACCCTCAAAAAACAATAAGACAAAAATCCCGAATAAGCTCATGCGTAAAGCGCATGCCCATCACGTAGCTGCGCTTTACGTATATTATTTATCGTCCACCGTCCCCCTCGAATCATAAACTCCCGTCACCGAAACCGGAATTATTCATAGAAACTGCATCAGGCCTTTCCTTATTAACATCACTGCAATAGCGGCAAGCAGCAGGCTGAACACCTTGGATAAGGCCTTTGAACCGGAGACTCAAAGTAACTTCATTAGTATAGAGGACGATCTAAAGACAAGGCCGCAAAGAAGGATATTGCTCAGGATTGAAATCATCGTGGCAAAAAGTCCGTACTCGGTGACAATCAGGATTGACGTCGTCAGGACCGCAGGTCCGGCGATAAGCGGTGTCCCCAATGGCACTGCGCCAAGCTCGGTTCACGGTACACGCCTTCTCTTGATCGGATTGACAATATCGATGATCGCCAGGCAAAAAAGTATCACTCCGCCGGCAATCATAAAATCTCCCATTGAAATTCAAGAATATTAAATATCAGCTTGCCCACCAGGACAAAACCGATAGCCAGTCCGGAGGCGGTTATCATCGACTGAAGAATTATTTTATAACGCTCTTTTTGTTCCAGTCCTTCGGTTAAAGATACGAATATCGGCAGAACACCGATAGCATCAACCGCCACAAAAAGAGGAATGAACGATAAAAGAATATTTCCGATCATAATTGCTTTTCCAATTCTTTTTCATAAAAACAAACATACCTGCACAATAATACTAATTCTACCAAATCACCTGCAGAAGTCGATAGCGTGTTTATTACCCAAACCGTTTCTTGCAAAAAACCGGCAACGGCGTTAAGCTTTAAGGTTGAAATCCGGAATTTATTTTGGATTCATTACCTCTGAAAAGTTAGGGGAGCGCTGGTTATTTTATGGAAAGGGATATAAAATGAAAAATCATCGATATACCAACCATACGTATTTTATTTTGATTATATTTCTTTCGGTTTTCACAGGGCAAGTCATCGCCCAATCATCCGTGGTTTCGGTTAATGTGGATGCAGCCAAACCGGGTAAGCCTCTCAAACATGTCTGGCAGTTTTACGGTTACGATGAGTGCAATTATACCACCACACCCGACTGCATCGATTTGATGAAAACAGTGGCACAAATTAATACCGAGCCGGTCTATCTCCGCCAGCATTTTTTGCTCAACAGCGGCGACGGAAAAGCCGCCCTGAAATGGGGCTCGACAAATGTCTATACCGAAAACGCCGACGGCGAGCCGGTCTATTACTGGCCGATTATGGACGGAATTTTCGACGCCGTGACATCATCCGGCTGTCGGCCACTCGTGGAAATAGGATTCATGCCGAAGGACCTTTCCGTCCGGCCGAACCCATACAGGCCGCCCCAGCCGTTCGGACCGAACGAAGGAATGGGAGTCTTTTTCCCCCCGAAGGATTACGACAAATGGGCCAAGCTTATCCGTCAATGGGCGCGTCACTCGAAGGAAAGGTACGATAAAGTAGAGCAGACCTGGTTGTGGGAGTTGTGGAATGAGCCGGACATTTTTTACTTCCAGGGCACTTACGAGGACTACGTCAAACTTTTCGAATATACCGAGCAGGCGCTCCACGAAGTTATGCCGAACGCGCAGCTCGGCGGCCCACATGCGGCGAATGCCCGCGGCAAGTTCCTGAGAAGGTTCCTGCGACACTGCGCCGAAGAAAAGAATTCACTGACCGGTGAAATCGGCACCCGGCTCGATTACATTGGATTCCACGCCAAAGGCGGTGTCGCATTCAGGGACGGCCACGTGGAGATGAGTATGCGAGGCCAGCTCAGTTTGCACCAGAGCGGATTTTCTGCGGTGGCTGATATCCCCAAATTCAAAAATACTCCCATCATCATTGGTGAAGCGGACCCGGACGGAGCAGCGGCAATGCCCGCCTCGAAATCCCCGGAGCGGGGCTACCGAAATGTCCCTGCTTACGGCTGTTATGTCGCTGCGATGATGAAATACAGCATGGACCTGGCCGAACGGGAAGGTGTCAACCTCAAGGGTGTGCTTTCCTGGGCCTTTATGTTCGACAACCAGCCGTGGTTCGATGGTTATCGTACTCTCGCTACAAACGGCGTACACAAACCGGTCCTAAACGCCTTTAAAATGTTGGGACAATTAAAGGGCAATCAATTACCGCTTGTAAGTAGCGGTGCGATACCGTTGGACGTAATTCTAAAAGCAAGCGTTCGCGAACGACCTGACATCAACGGGATGGCAGTAGCCGATGGCCAGGCTGTAAAAGTCCTCCTCTGGAACTACCATGACATCCTCATCCCTGTGGAGCCTGCTTCAATCCGATTGAACATACAACTACCGAAGGATTTCGGAAACAAAGTTCGTCTGATACATTATCGAATTGACGATACTCACAGCAACGCATATACGAAATGGCTCGAATTAGACAGCCCGCAAAATCCTACAGCGGAAATGATTGCCCAGATGAAAGAAGCGATGCAACTGCAAATGCTGGAACCGGTAAAAACCTTAGATATTACTAACAGTCAGGCGACACTCGATTTCGAGCTTCCGCGTTCCGCCCTTTCACTGATCATCATTGAAAAGCCAAAAGTATAAAGGAACTTATTGCATAAGCCTTCACGCTGCTTCGAA
>CAYVXS010000159.1:0-6819 GCA_964454885.1 uncultured Pirellulales bacterium | reverse complement strand
TTTATATCATCACTCCTTTTATGTTTTGGTGTATCTTCAATTTTCCGTGGCAGTCATCAATAGCGCTGGGGCTTATCATTGCATTTTTGATCGAAGGTATTTTAATAATAATTGTCAGATACCGAATAGCCCTGTTGTTTGATAAAGAATTTCCCGCCGGTTCTCCCGATAGAGCGGCCGCAATTGAGCATCTTTATGAAAACAAGCACATTTACTGGTTCGCCCCGGAACTGCTCACAACTGTTGTGTAAGAAACGGTGCCCGGTACATTTTTTAATCACGGAGCATGAATAACGAGTTCCGAGTCATCGTCATTTTTCGCCTAAAATCGGGGATTTTGATTGCATTAAGGCGGTTTTTCATTATAATGTTCGTTGAACCATGGAAGGTTCGTAGCGGCGTATAGGATAGGGAATAACAAATTAAAAATGCAAAAGGCAAATCGCAAAACCATAACTCAAAAGTCAAAGATTAGCCATAGCATCTATGACCACGGAGTTTTCGACAGATGTAGAGCGTTCTCTATAAATTGACCTTTTTTGAAAAAACAAACCCAATGTTAAAATAGGTAATTTAGCATAAGTTCTTTGAAATAAGAGGATTACGAGAGAAATGGCGGATTTTTGGGATTCTGCCGGAAAAAAACAAAGCCAATTTTTAGAAGACTCAAGACAACAGACACAAGACCCAAGGAAAGTGAGTTGAAAAAACGAAGCCAATTCTCAGAGGCTGCGGTATTTTCGCAGCATATCGAGTAGGTGCTGCATATCGTCGGGTAAAGGCGCTTTGAATTTGACCATTTCGCCGGAGGACGGGTGCTTGAATTCGAGGCTAAACGCGTGCAGCGCAACTCGATTGATAACAGGCTCCTGCACAGTCGGTTCGGCATCGGCCAACTGCCAGGGATAGACGAGCTTTCCGCCGTACATATCGTCGGCAACTATAGGATGTTTCAAATGCGACAAATGCACTCGAATTTGATGAGTTCGGCCGGTTTTCGGAGTCAGCTCCAGAATGGAAAAGCCCCGAAAGGCCTCGATAACTTCGTAAAAAGTAATCGCTTCCTTGCCGACTTCCGGGCGGATGGCGTATTTCTCCCTGACCTGTGGGTGAATGCCCAAAGGCATTTTTATCCGGTCGGCGGTAAGCTCGGGCGTGCCGTGAACAATCGCCAGATACGTTTTATTGACCTGCCGAAGCTCGAATTGCCTGGCGATTTTCCACTGGGCGGTATCGTTCTTTGTCACGACCATAACGCCGGTGGTGTTTTTATCGAGCCGATGTACTATGCCGGGACGAAATTCGCCCAGGCCGCTCGAAAGCTCATCCGAATAAAAAGCCAGGGCATTGACCAGAGTACCGTGCGTATTGCCGCGAGCGGGATGAACAAGTATACCGGGCTGCTTATTGAGAATGATAAGCTCCGAATCTTCGTAAATAATATTGAGGGGAATATCTTCCGGCAGGATGTCTTTGCTTGGCGGTTCCGGCAGGACAAAACTGATCTGGTCTCCGGGATTTAATTTGAGACTCGGCTTGGCGATTTTGCCGTTGACTCTGGCAGTGCCCTGTTTGATTGCATCCTGGATGTAACGGCGGCTGAGGTTGCTGAATCGGCCGTGGAGATATTTGTCGAGCCTGCGCTCTTTTATCGAGCCGCCCACACGAAACAGTAAAGGCTCATCGTAATCCAGATTCGAATTTTCGTTTTGTGAATCACTCGACGGGCACATTTACATCGGAGTCCTTCGAGAGATCATCCGGCGACATCGACGACAGATTTATGTCGGGGACCTGTGAGTCAACATCGGGCATTTGTAAGATAAAATTGACATCAACGGGAAGATTGGCCTCGGCCGGCATATTCGTATCGACCGGCTTGATCTGGATTGTGGGCTGCGTAGCAACGGCGGGCTCTTTCTTGGGATTCGGCTTGAAAACAACCTCATTCTCGTAATCGGACATATATTTCAGACGTTGTTGCGCCTGAACAAGAGAGACGGTTCCTTCGAAAGAGGCATTCGAAGCAATATCCTGATATATCTGCCGGGCCTCGTCGAAATTGCCGAGCTCTTCGGCACAGAGTCCCAGACCGAATTTCGCCGCAGCCATTAATTGAGGATTGGAAGATGCTTTCGATGCCGCCTCAGTGTAACTTGCTTGTGCGCGATTGATTTGCTCTGCAACATCCTGTTTACTGACTGCCGCAAGGCGATAATGCAGCTCCGCCCGGATGGTCTCGGCCTCCTTGATAAGCGCCAGGGCAGCCATATTCTTTTTGTTCGTATTTTCCGCAAAGCTCTTCAAATTGGCTGCTAAGGGAATCAGGTAATGCGAACTGTCTATTCCCTGCGACTGCCTGGCTGCAACTTGCATCTTCTCCGAAGAAGCGCTATTCAGCAGACTCGTGAATTCATCGCTTTCCCGCACCTGAACGACGTTCCTATCGTATCGCCTCCAGCCGTAAAAACCCAGAACAGCGATAATTATCGCTGCCATTGCAATGAGCGATTTGGAATTTTCCTTTAGCCATTCCGGAAAGTTTGCCAGCCATTCGGCCAATTCGTTTGTTTTCAGTTCGTGGCGATGTTCAGATTTCATATCTTTTTGCTCTTTCTCAAACTGCGTGGATTTTCATAATAGTAAATGTATATCCACCATTTATTCTTCGATTTCAACTGCACACTATTTAAAAATGTTGATTTTAGTAATATTTCTTTTATCTTGCAATGGTTATATCTGCCGATTAGAATTTTAGAAGGCAACTATTTATAGTTTCCAAAGGCAATATATAAGTCGTCATATGTTACCTTGAAAGGGTATGAATGTCCAAAACAAGGCAATTTTTTTTAATTTTCATTATCTATCTAACTGTTTTTGGGGGAATATCGCTTTACACTACCGAGGGGGCCACAAATACAAGCGATAGTCAGACCGCAATCCCAAAAGGCGCGGAAAGTCTCTGGGATTCATCGAAATACATCAGCGTCGAAGAAATTAAACCGGGGATGAAGGCTTACTGCCTTACGGAGTACGGAACTGCCGGAATCGAGAAGTTCGGTCTGGAAGTTGTGGACACCGTTCATAATATGAACACAGGCAGAGAAATAATAGGAGATGTAATCTTAGTCAAAGGCACAGACGAGCGATTTATCAGCACCGGTCCTGTGGCGGGATGCAGCGGCTCACCGGTTTACATAGACGGCCGGCTTGCCGGGGCGCTTGCATTTACATGGACCTACAGCAAGGACCCACTTTACGCCGCCACTCCGATAGGGGAAATGCTCCGAATAGGCCAGGGTACTCATACAGAACACTCCGAACAAAGTGGCATACAAACAGGATTCACTTATAATTTTACCGGCCCGTTCGAGTTTGCGGAAATTTACAGGGTATATGAAAATTCTCTGATCAGGCCGTCCGGAAGTCTCGGAGGGGCCGTTCCGTTACCGTGTCCTCTCATTATTTCGGGAATACCGGTCGAAGTATATGAACAGCTCGGTTCGAAATCAGAACCTTTCGGACTTATGATTGCCGCTGGTGGAAGCAGCAGTACCGGCGATAACGCGGAGAGCGAAAATATTCGACTGGAACCGGGGGGCTGTCTATGTGTGCCTTTAGTCAGTGGAGATATACAGATTTCAACATTCGGTACCGTAACCGAAGTCATCGATGATAAAGTTTACGGCTTCGGACATTACCTGCTCGGACAGGGCCAAATAGATCTGCCGATGGCAACAGGGAAAGTGCATACAGTAATATCCAATACGGTCCAGTCTATGAAGCTGGCGAGCCTGGGAAAAACTGTCGGAGCCCTGACAATCGATGAAGCGGACGGTGTTATAGGCCAACTCGGGGCAACAGCTAAAACCATCGACCTGAAAATACAAATAGACCGATACAATGACACGCAAAAAAGAGTTTACAACTGCCAACTTGCCACTCACCAGCAACTGACACCAAGATATCTCGAATTAGCCGTCAGTGGTGCGGCCCAATATCTCGGCAATTTCCCACAAGACCACATGGTCCAGTATAATGTCGCTATTTACCTGAAGAATTCAGAGATGATTACATTCAAGAATGTCTCAACCGAACTCGGCATCAACGAACTCATGGCGGAAGGCATGGGATCCGTCCTGTTGCTCCTAAACAACCCGTTCAAAAAGGTTGATATTGCCTCCATAGAATTCGATATAAAAATCACACCCAATAATATCAGCGCAGCAATATGGGCTTTGGATTTGTCCGACACGAAGGTAAAAGCCGGAGACAGTATCGAAATCGCAGCAATTATAGAATCTGTTCCGTCGGAAAAGAAAAAATATACCTGTAAGATAGAAATACCGGAGGAACTGGCACCTGGAAAATACGAACTTGTCGTATGCGGCTCACAGACTTACGAACAGTTTCTTGCAAAATCAGTTCCCTACCGATTCATCGCAACAAGTATGCCGGAATTGATTGAAGCGTTGAATAATGCCCTGAATATTCCCAGAGACAGACTATATTGCCTTCTTGTTTTACCACCGAGCGGTATTACTCTCGAGAAATCAGAGCTTCCCGATCTGCCGGCTACGAAGGCAATGGTATTACAGGATACAAAAAGAACACTGAGAGTCCAGCCATATCAACACTGGATCGAAAAAAGCATAAAAACCGGTACGGTTATTGACGGCAGAAAAGTCGTACATATAACTGTTGAACAATAAAGGTATCAGAAAAAATGCCTGTCATGCTTCTTATTGAGTCATTAAGTCTCGGGAGTCACGAGCCGTTTTTATCTTAAAAACAAGCTCGCCAAATCAAATCCCGGTTACTCGATGTCGGCAAGAACATACGGCAGTATGGAGATTGTGAGCTAAAGAATGAAAAGTATCTTTTACCCGAATCACAGAATGTTTCTTACGGCCTTATTATGCCTGCTCCTCGGTACCGCTTCATTTGCGGTCAACAGCAAGGTAACACGTCACAACAGCAGCTCTGATATGCTCAAAGGTGAATTGGAAAAAGTTGTTATCGGCTCACGTGGAACAATCCAGCTCGGGCGGGCGGCTAAATCGCTGGTCGATGAACAGGAAGATTTCTCAGATGTATGGTCCATAAACAGCATTGTCGTCAGCGGCGGCACCGTGTATTTCGGGACAAGCCCCAATGGAGGTATATACAAATACAGCCTAAATAAAATCACGAAGATATATCCGATAGAAAATGAAAAAACAGCCAACGATTCAAATAATGAAGAATCTCGCAAAGAAGAAACGGCATCCGATGAATCCGATAATACAATCGAGGCGGACAAACATCTGTCAAATGAGCATATTTTCGCAATGACCACCGATATAGCCGGCAGACTATTAGCCGGTATAAGCGGAGAAAAATGCAGGCTGTGCCGGTTCGAAGCCGACAAAATAGATATTATTTTCGAACCAAACGATGTAAAATACATCTTTGCAATAGCCGTAGATGGCACCGGGGACATTTATTTAGGCACCGGGCCGGAAGGCAAAATTTACAGACTCGATCCCTTAGGGAAAAAACCTCATCTTGTTTATGACAGTCGCGACAAAAACATCCTGTCACTTGCGGTCGGACCGGACGGCTCGATATATGCCGGAAGCGACAATCGTGGATTGATATACAAGATAAATCCGCGAGGTGAAGGTACAACAGTTTTGTACGACAGCGAACAGCCGGAAATTGCCGCACTACTTTTCATACCACAATCCGATAAAGATAACGGTAATAACGGGAAAGGCGCTTCGGAGACAAACAATTCTTTATATGCAGCAGCAACATCAGCTAAAATTGTACAAACACAAACACAATTCGCCGCATCAATACCAGCGGGACCTCCACCCGGTCGGCCGGAAATTGAAGACGACCAGGAAGGACAAGAAGAAGATGGTGACGACGGCAACGACGGCGACCTGGAAGAGGAAACGGGTGTCAATCAGTCGGGAGGCGGACGAAAACTCGAAATTGCAAACACAAAACAATCCACTCCAGGCAAACCGGCCCAGCCGATCCCGCCCATTCGTCGCAGCACAAGACCGACCTCGGCGAGTAATATATATAAAATTAGTCAGGAGGGTTTCGTGACCGAGATATTCAAAGAATCGGCGGTTTTTTTCTGCCTGGGACAACAGGACAACAAGCTGCTTGTAGGTACCGGGAACAACGCCCAGCTTTACAGTGTTGATCCGGTATCGGAACAGCAGGCGGTCATATACGAAGACGAACAGGCCGTGCAGATAACAGCAATTGCCGTTTCCGGAGACGAGGTTTACCTCGGAACCGCCAATCCGGCGAAGTTGATAAAGATGGACTCAAGTTTTGCTCCGGAGGGAACTTACATTTCCGACCTGATTGACGCAGAACAACCTGCAAAATGGGGCAAGCTTCAGCTTGAAGCGGACATACCGGCCGACTGTAAAATAATGGTGGCCTCCCGAAGCGGGAACGTCAAGGACATTAACGATCCAACTTTCTCGCCATGGACCGAGTTAGTTGAAATCACCGAACCTGTACAATTACAATGCCCTCTCGGCAGATTCTGTCAATATAAACTCGTATTGCAAAGCGAAGACGGCAGTCAAAGCCCGCTCATAAGGGAGGTGGCCGTCGCGAGCACTGTCCCGAATCTCGCACCACAAATCGAATCGGTTACCATCACCAGGCTCAAAGCAGAAAGTAAAAAAGGGACATTTAAAATTAATTACAGGGCTACAGACGAAAATGAGGACGAGCTGATTTACAAAATCGATTTTAGAAAACTCGGACGAACTATCTGGATCGAATTAAAAGACAATCTTGATT
>CAYVXS010000158.1:0-6856 GCA_964454885.1 uncultured Pirellulales bacterium | reverse complement strand
CGCAAAAAATATGCTCAACCGCCTCAACGACAATACGATAAAAAATGAAAAAAATTAATTCCAGATTTATCGATACACCTACGACCAAAAGACAGGTAAATACCGGGGCATTACTCCTGTGCTGCTCTTATGCCGTTATGTGCATGGTTCTGTCGGGAGCAGGTGGATGTTCCGCTTTGAAGGGTTATTCCAATAAATCGCTGTTTCCCGGTAACGTCAGGAGCGTTTGCCTGGAAATGTTCGACAACCAGAGTTTTTGGCGTGGGGTCGAATACGAGCTTTCCGACGCTCTCTCGAAGCGCATCGAGGCGGAAACGCCGTATAAAATATTATCCGATCGCAATCGCGCCGATACCGTGATAAGCGGCCAAATCGTTTCAATCGGGGAATCGGCACTCACCATCGAACGCGAAACCGGCAGAATCCTGGAAAAAGAAGTCGAGCTGGTTGCGGTCGTGAACTGGAAGAACCTTAACACGGGTCAGCTTTTGATAAACAACCAGACGGTAAGCTCGTCCGCAACCTATTCCGAGTACCAGATGCAGGATTTTAAATATGGTTCGAGCCTTGCTGCAAACAAACTGGCCCGGAAAATCGTAGAACTGATGGAACAAAAGTGGTAATATTAACCATATAAATAAGAAATGCCAAATATGACAGATCAGCAAAACAAAAGGCCGATTTTGCCCCCCCGCAACCCGCAAAAAAAACCGGGACAAAAACCTACGCTGCCCAACTACAGACGCGGACCTTACGGTTACATTATAATCTTTATTATTCTGATCACACTATTGTCACTCTATCGACAATACGAGGGTACCGATGAAATCCCATGGAGCAAATTTGTCGAGTACCTCGATAAAGGCCAGATAGCGAAAGTTCAAATCGACGATACCGAAGTAAGAGGTCAATTCAAAACCGAAATTACTTATAATGACAACAAGCTTACCAAGTTTAAGGTCGCATACAAACAGGAATTAGTGCGCGACCATCTCGTTGATATGCTCGACGCAAAGGGTGTCGAATACGAATTTGAAGAACAACACGTTTTGCTCTACATCTTTTTACAATACCTGTTTCCGCTGCTGCTGGTAATCGCATTCTTCTATTTTATCTTTTTCCGGAACCTCCGCAGCGGTGCCGGCGGGATGCTGATGTCGTTCGGCCGAAGCAAACACAGACTGCACGGAAAAGACCGGGTAAAAGTGACTTTTGCGGATGTCGCCGGTGTGGAGGAGGCAAAGGAAGAAGTCACCGAGATCATCGAATTTCTGAAAAACCCCAAGAAATTCCAGCGGCTCGGCGGTCGTATCCCCCGCGGTGTTTTGCTTGTCGGCCCGCCCGGCTGCGGTAAAACTCTGCTGGCAAAGGCCATCGCCGGACAGGCAGATGTCCCCTTCTTCAGCATATCAGGCAGTGACTTCGTCGAAATGTTCGTCGGGGTCGGTGCCTCTCGCGTCAGGGACCTGTTCAAACAGGCCAAAGAAAATTCGCCGTGTATCATTTTCCTCGACGAAGTCGATGCGATCGGACGAAAACGCGGTCCCGGATTTGTCGGCGGCGGACACGATGAACGCGAACAAACTCTCAACGCCATCCTGGTAGAGATGGACGGCTTCGACACGAACGACCAGGTGATAGTAATTGCCGCGACAAACCGCGCCGATATCCTGGACCACGCCCTCACACGTCCTGGACGGTTCGACAGGCAAATTTTTGTGCCGCTGCCGGACCTCAAAGGTCGCCTCGATATCCTGAAAGTGCACGCCAAAAAAATAAAATTAAACCCCAGCACCAACCTCGAAAGGCTTGCCCGAGGGACACCGATGTTCAGCGGTGCCGACCTTGCGGCGATTATCAACGAAGCCGCCATTGCCGCAACAATGGCCAATAAAGAATCCGTGGAAATGGCCGACCTGGAAGAGGCACGCGACAAGGTCCGATGGGGAAGAGCAAAAAAGAGCGGGGTCATCGATAAAAAAGAAAGAGAAATAACCGCCTATCACGAGGCGGGCCATACGCTCGTCCAATCCATGATAAAAGACGCAGATCCGCTGCATAAGGTCAGCATTATTCCACGCGGGCCGATGGGAGGCGCAACTTTCGCCCTGCCGGAAAAGGACAGGACAATATTCACCAGAAGATATTGTATGGCACTTTTGCAGGTCTGTTTCGGCGGACGCATCGCGGAAGAAATATTCTGCGATGACATCTCGAGCGGCGCGCAGTCGGATATTCAGCAGGCCACCAATATCGCAAAGCAAATGGTTTTAGCCTGGGGGATGAGTAACGAGCTTGGCCTTATAAGTTATGGGCAGGACACGTCCCTCAAAGATATGATGTACATGATGCCGTCAGAGAAAGATTTCTCGGAAAAAACCGCCGAAACTATCGACGATGAGGTCAAAAAGATCACCAGCGATGCGTACAAAAAAGCCAGGGAACTAATCGAATCAAACAAAGACAAGCTCGAAAATATAGCCCAGGCACTGCTGAAATACGAAACCCTCGACGCTGACGATGTAAAATTAATTTTGGAAGGCGGTTTCCTGGATAAGCCTACGGTCGCCGATTTGCTCGCTGCCGAACAAGCCAAAAACAAGCAGCCTGAATCCGGACAGGAAAAGCGGCAGGAGCAGTCAGACGAATAAATTTATTTCTTTTTCGAATTGCTTCCGAGCTATCATGCGGGATGAGACTTCAATAAAACTTAAAAGCATATTTCTCCCCGCCACATTATGGCTTGTCTGCCTTTTCGGTTTCATTTGTCCGGTATGGGGGCAGGATGTAAATGCTCCCGAAGCGATAATCCCGGTCGATCCTAATACAAGCGTTGAGCTTGCACGGTATGAGCAGGAACATTCTTCGGCACGCATCACCACCGCTCGAATGGGCACGGACTTCGGGATAGCAGTGATATTCGAAGGCACCGACGACCTGCATTACTATGCAAAATCCGAAACCGCACCGGCTCCCGGTTTCGAGCTGAAGGTCCAGGCAAAATCGGATGATTTCGAATTCGGATCCGCGATTTTCCCTAAATGGAGCACATTTACCGACCCGTTAGGCAACAAAGTCGAAGTTTATGTCGGCGACTTCAACGTATTTATCCCTATCCAATCCGCCAAAGACCCGAATAAACCATCAGGCGAAGCCAATGTCACCATAACCGGGCTTGCCTGCACGAGCATTCTATGCCTTCAACCTTTCGGAAAAACACTGCGAACTAATTTTGACTGGAGTCAGCGCGAATCCTGGGCGCAAATAAGTCTCGAAAGTACCGCCGACGAAAAAGAGTCGGAAGCAGGTTCGACCCAGCCGATATGGCTCGCTCTGGGACTTGCTTTTTTAGCTGGGCTGACCCTTAACATCATGCCCTGTGTCTGGCCGGTGCTGCCACTTATAGTTATGCGTATCGTCAACCAGGCGAAGCAAAGCCGCGGAGTATCCACGGCCCTGGGATTGACTTTTTGTCTGGGGATATTATTGTTCTTCGCACTTCTCGCCGGCGTGAACATTATTCTGCAGGTCTTTTACGGCACGGTCCTTCAATGGGGCGACCAGTTTCGCAATCCGGCTTTCGTTGCCGCGATGTCACTGATACTCGTCCTTTTGGCGATGTTTATGTTCGGCGTTTTCACAATTACCGTACCGGCCGCGATTTCAAGCAAACAAACATCCGGCAAAGGATATTTTTCATCGGTGGGGATGGGATTTTTGGCGGCGATTTTGAGCACGCCCTGCAGCTTCGGGATTTTAGCCGCCGCATTTGCCTGGGCACAATCGCAGCCTCTGGCCCCCGCAACTCTCGCCATAATGGTTATAGGCGTGGGGATGGCACTGCCGTACGCGATCCTGACATCGATACCGGGACTCCTTAACCGCCTGCCGAAACCGGGACGGTGGATGGAGATGTTCAAACAGGGCATCGGTTTTGTGCTGTTGATTATCGCTGTTAAACTTATTAACGCCCTGCCTGAAACACGAATAAGCGGTGTTTTGTACTTTGCGGTCATAATGGCGTTTTGCACCTGGATGTGGGGGACATGGGTTAGTTTCGGAACGAGGCCGGCGAAAAAATGGCTCGTGCGGATTATGGCCATAGCCCTGGCTCTAAGCGCCGGCTGGACGTTTCTGTCCCCACCTCCCGAAGAGCTTATCGATTGGCATAGTTACGATGACCAAACAATCCGGAACGCCCTCGAACAGGGACGCCCCGTTCTGATAAAATTCACCGCCGACTGGTGCCTGAGCTGCCATACGGTGGAAAAAATCGTTTATTCCCGCAAAGACATTGCCGATCTTATCAAACAGAAAAATGTCCTTGCAATCAAAGCCGACACAACGGAAAAACACTTCCCTGCTACAGTCGCGTTACAGGAAATCTATAACGAGCCCGGAGTGCCGGTGACTATGCTCCTTATCCCCGTCTCAGAACAACCTCTCAAATGGCGCGGCATTCTTTTCGGCAGCGAGCTAAAACAAAGCCTCGAGCAACTGCCTTAAACCTGTTAATCCATATAATATTGATTAATTCATTTGCCTTACCTGTCCCGGTCGGCGGTCGCTGTTTTGCAGGGAAACCATCCACCCTGGGTATTCCTGCGGCAGCTCGCTTACTTTCTCAATCTCGGCTATATCCTCAGGTGAAATCTCCACTTCGGATGCCGCAATATTATCATCAAGCTGCTGTATTGTTTTGGCGCCGATGATAATGCTTGTAACAAAAGGCCTTGTCAACAGCCAGGCAAGCGCCAGTCTTGCCGGCGAAATACCCATTTTCTTCGATATGCTGCGCAAAACCGCGATGACTTTTTTAGCCCTGTCTTTATCAACAGGCGGGAAGTCGAATTTTGTACGTCTGGCACCTTCCGGCCCGGGTTTTTCCATATCAAACTTGCCGCTAAGCAAACCTCCCGCTAACGGACTCCAGGGCAATATTGCCAGGTTCTGGTCCTGTGCAAGTGGAACGATCTCCCGCTCGATATCGCGGCTGACAATTGAATAATACATTTGCGCACTGACGAAAGAAGGAATACGTGCGGCTTTGGTGTATGCGATTGCCTTCATCGCAAGCCAGGCCGGCAGATTCGAAAATCCGATATACCGAACCTTGCCCGCCCGAACGATATCGCAGAGCGCATCCATTGTTTCTTCGATGGGTGTCACTTCGTCGGCGCCGTGTATCTGATAAAGATCGATAAAGTCGAGCTTCAACCGGCCGAGACTCGCATCTACGGCTTCGAAAATATGCTTCCGCGACAAACCGGTCTGGTTAGGCCCCGGCCCCATCCGCGAACGTACCTTTGTCGCGATAACAACTTTTTCCCGCGGCACATTCAGCGAGCCGAGTGCCGTTCCCAGAAATTTCTCCGATTCGCCTTCGGAATAGACATTCGCCGTATCGATGAAATTTATACCGGCATCGAGAGACTTGCCTATAATCTTTTCGGCCTCGGACGCTGTTAGCTTGCCTATTGGCTCCCAAAAACCCTTTCCGCCAAACGTCATCGTGCCAAGACAAAGCTCCGAGACATACAGGCCGGTATTTCCAAGAAGTCGATAACGCATAATTTTCTCCTTATACAAATTTGTAAAATCCTGTTTTCAACTTTGTCCGAGAAATGATACTCGTTTTATGCGATAAATAAAACAGGGATAATACTTAATTCCGACCGCTTTATTACTTATATGCCGATCATAGCAAGACGGCAAGCTTGTTTTTATCCCACTGCTCCGAGCAACCTCTCAAATGGCGCGCCATCCTTTTCGGTAGCGAGCTAAAACAGCAACTTAAAAAGTTGGAAGTGCCTAAAGTTGAAAGTTGACCCCTCAGGGGTGAACTAAAGTGACAGTTTGCCTTTAAAGAGCAACTGTCATTCTGAGCGGAACAAAGTGGAGTCGAAGAATCTGTTTTTTCGTAATCCAACATTGTAGGACGGCAGCCATGCCCCGCCAATTCCATGTCAATATAAGAATCGCGGCGGTCACCGATATCGTTCACGCCATAGTCTTCAAAACATTTTTTAGTAATCATCATTCCTTTTATAAATAAATCATCCGTCCCAAAAACCTCAATACGTAAAGCGCGTACGCGCTTTACGTATTAGCCTATTTTTAATATGAAAAATTAGGAAACAATATGCAGTAGTAGGATTCAATGTGCTACTCTGCGAAGTTTGCTACGAAGCATGAGGAATTGCACTAATTTGCTCTTAATGTCATTGCGAAGGAGCAAAGTGACTGCGGCAATCTTCGACCAATGAGATAAAAATTATCAAATATTACCTCGCATAAATTCTTCATAAAAAAATGAATTGTTGGAAGATTGCTTCACGTGGTTCGCAATGACATTCTATTGTATCATTATACAAACAGAAATAAGTAAGATGTCCCCAGATTTACTGAGTATTATACTCTTCTAATACAATCCTATGAATAGGATTATTAGGATCTGCTCCTGGAGCCCATATTTCGGTTTTTGGAGCAAAGTGATCTCCCTCTGCAGTTATTGTTAACGGGAAATTCTCATTGGTTCTTGCTCCATTTTCTAATACATAAGCTATTACTGGTATAGGTGGAGTTGTTCCATCTAAGCCAGTTCTTAATACACCTTCAGTTTCTCCATTTTGCCTTAAAGCAGTGACTAGTGCGTCATATATTGGATTTTGTTCGTTAGGGTCATTGTTTTCTTCAACAACTTTTACTTGTAATGTGTATAGGCGGGTTAATGAGCCTTCTTCTGTGTCAAAGTTGCAATCTTTAAATGCATTGGAAGTAAATTCTAGTGAGGGATATGATCCAACATCTTTTAGAATATTTCCTGAAAAGTCAGAATTTTCTATCTTGTTGTTAT
>CAYVXS010000157.1:0-6874 GCA_964454885.1 uncultured Pirellulales bacterium | reverse complement strand
CACTTAACTCCCGAAGACCGAGTAAATGTTTTCGATGCCACTTTAGTTGCCTGCTTTTTCTAATTAAAGCCATATTTTTCTCTTAGCATTACTGCTTTTTATTCAACGACAACCTCGTCTTTCCCGTCTGATTCCACAAGATTGACCTGGACCTGATTACCCGGCTCGGCATCGCTTTTGTATCCGGCGTAATCCGCCTGTATGGGAAATTCTCTACCGGCCCTGTCAACAAGGACCGCCAATCGAATCGCACGGGGTCTGCCCAGGTCTATCAATGCATCCAGGGCTGCGCGTGTAGATCTGCCCGTATAGAGGACATCGTCAATTAAAATAATAATTTTATCGTCAATATCGAAGCCGATTTCAGTGGTACGTACCTGTGGCTGGGTCACACCCTGTGGTGAATTCAGGTCATCACGATAAAGCGTTATATCAAGTGTTCCGCATGGGATTTCTTTGTCAAGTTTTTCCGATAAAAACTCCGACATTCTCTGTGCCAGAATCTCTCCCCTGCTGCGAATTCCAATCACTGCGATATCCAAATCCGCCGGTGTATCTGAAATGATATTTTCAGTCAAATCCCTGAGAATCTGCCCGATTTGTTTTGAATTCAAGATTACCTTCATTTTTAGAGCAATCCTTTCAAACTGTCAAATCCGTGATTATTGACCGAAGTATAGCAATTGTGCCCGATAAAGGCAACATTTCTCATTAAGTTTTATAAAATCCCTGTTATCAATGCTAAAAAATACCATATTCATCGAGGTAGCAGGATTATTTTCTTGAAGAAAACCTGCATTTATAGTATGATAATGGAAATAATTCGGAGACAAGAGAAAATATCAGCTATGGAGGCTGGCACGTGGGGTTGCAAATCTGTCTCTTGAGAACGTACGCAAAATCTCTGGAGTTATGGAGTGGCAGGAATATCAAAGAAACCACCGGAGTTGGGTTTAAAGACTTTGTCTATAATGCTCCTGGGCTGTCTGTGCGCGGCCGCACAAGCCCAAAGCCCCGACAACAGTAAGATTCTTCAACCAAAGGGATTAGAGTCCACCGGCATATATGCCCTAAGGCAAATCGAGCCAGATTTAATGGGTGAAGGTGTGAAGTTTGCGGTTGTATGTCGGAGCTTTACGTATATCGACAACGAGCCGCAAAACGATTACCGTCCCGCAATCGGACACAATTGTTTTAGTACCAGGCAATTCCTTTTTTATGACCAGCCTGAATTACGCCCGGGTATTTCACCTCATTCGACCGCCGTTTGTTCGATACTGTTCGGCGAGGATCCTAATGCGTATAATCCATACGCGGGGCAATTTTACTACCAGGGAACTTTGCCGCAGGCACAGGCATCCATCTATGAATTCAATTATTTCCTTTTCAATAATGTAAATAGTCTTAATCCTCCGGATGCGGATATTATAACCGCCGATTTCGGTTATCCTTTCGAAGAATGGTGGACAAGGGGAATAGACGCTTTGGTCGAGCATTATGGTATTATCGTAGTAGCCGGTATCGGCAACGGCTCCGATGCTTACGATTCCGTTCTTTATCCCGCTGCCGGGGCAAATGTTATCGGTGTCGGTCTGGTTAATTCCGTAGACAGCAATAATCCCGAAATCAATCTGGCAAATTTCGCATTGGCTTCCCCCTCTCATTCGAGCAATGGGCCGACCGGTGACGGGCGGTGCAAGCCGGATATTATCGCCCCGGGAAATTGTCTGGCTGCAGATGTAAATTCTCCCGACCAATACGAACCGACCGGTAACTGGTCAAGTTTTTCAACGCCGGTTGTAGCAGGCGCAATCGGAATGCTTGTCCAGAAGGCCAAACAGGAGCCGGAGTTGAATATCGCCGTATCACCGAACGGAGGAAATTGTGTTATCAAGGCCATATTATTAAATTCGGCGACAAAACTGCCATACTGGCACAAGGGTCGGTTACAGACCGATGATGACCATAGCGTCCCGCTGGATTATATTCAGGGGGCCGGTATGTTAAACGCAGTTGGCGCTTATGAAAATTTGGTCGCCGGAACTCAGACGCCAGGACAAGTTTCAACAATCGGATGGGACCTGAATCAATTGGATAATAACAATTCTTCGGGGAACATATACAAAATTACTGTTCCAGAGCCGGCCGATAAATGTATAACCGCGACATTGGTCTGGAACAGACATTACAGCAAAGTATATCCATTCAAGCCGCTGCGCGAGCAGGACGGAAACCTTCGTCTTGAGATATGGGCCGTAGATCCTAATGAGCCGGACAATAGTTATTTACTTGATTACAGTGACAGTAATATCGACAATATCGAGCATATATACACACCTTTGGATGCCGCATTTACGAATTATGAAATTATCATGTCCACCAACAACACTAACGGTGAATCACGAAAATTCGTAAATCAACAATACAGCCTGGCGTGGAACGTCGGCTCCAAACAGGACAGGGACAATATTTTATGGTATGATCTTAATACCGACGGGATCGTCAATGATTCGGATTTAAGAATCATGCTGGAGAACTTATTAGAGAGTGGTAAATCTTCTGAAAGTTATTTAATTGGTGATATAAATCCCAATGGAGCTATCGATGTAAACGATGTGAAAGCTCTTTGGGATCACAATAACATGCAGGCTGATTGGCAAAACAATTAGCAAAATATAATCAAAAAGCTCATGTTCGAAAATAGCGTTTTACTCTAATACAATCAGAGGGGACATCCCGATAAAAATGTATGATCGTTTGAAAATTTTATGGCTTAGCCTGGTGTTTATCCTGCTCTTAGCGGTTTCAATGAAAACCGGCCGGCCTTTATTCGCCGACACACAACAGGAAAACGATACTGTCGTCATTAATGAAATTCATTATGACCCTGATGTCAAAACCGAGCTTGTTGAATTTGTCGAGCTGTATAATCCAGTCTCAACAAGTATTAATCTTGCCGGATGGTACTTTAGCGACGGGATTACATACCAGTTCCCTGAAGGTGCCATACTTCCGGCCGGCGGCTACATTATCATAGCTCAGAATCCCGCTCAGGTTCGGAACAAATGGAAAAACATACCTAATAGCTCGATCTTCGGCCCCTTTGAAGGCGCGCTCAAAAATAGCGGAGAGAAAATAGAGCTTTGCAATAATACCGGCGAAGAAATCGACCAGGTCGATTACCAGCTTGGTTTTCCCTGGCCGACGGTCGGCAATGCGATACCGTATAATAATCCAGGGACGGGCCATTCTATCCAGCTTATAAATTCCTCTCTTGATAATGACTTAGCCGGAAGCTGGCGTTCGGCCTCCCCCACTCCCGCTGCATTTAATCAATCCGTTTATCTAAACAATACTCCGCCGCTTATTCGCCAGGTCGCTCATTCTCCGAAGCAACCGAAATCCGGTGAGACAGTGACTATTACGGCCAAGGTTACCGATTCCGACGGCGTCTCCGGAGCGACACTACAGTGCCAGATTGTCGATCCGGGAGAATACATCAATATTAATGACTCGCAATACGATTCTTCTTGGTTCAATATCGCAATGCACGATGATGGATTAAACGGTGATGAAACGGCCGGTGATGATATTTACACTGCGCAAGTCCCAGGCGCATTGCATATTCACCGACGCCTGATGCGATACCGCATTGAAGTTCAAGACAACAGTTCAAACAGTCTTGTAGTCCCCTACTCCGACGATCCACAGCCAAATTTCGCATATTTTGTCTATGATGGA
Source organism: uncultured Pirellulales bacterium (assembly GCA_964454885.1). Classification (GTDB taxonomy): domain Bacteria; phylum Planctomycetota; class Phycisphaerae; order Sedimentisphaerales; family Anaerobacaceae; genus JAFGPS01. The sequence continues at coordinate 3,133 of CAYVXS010000157.1, read as the reverse complement.
GTTCCTCCCTGGAGCGGCGCAATCCGGCCGGGCGATTCGGGGCCGATGGGCGAAGTAATCGAATACGGCACAGATGTTATGCGTTCTCTGCCGGTTTATCATCTGCTCACGAAAGAACAGGACGTACTTGATTCTCAACATTTACCGGGTGCTCGGACCGGTCAATATGGGGGGAGCGACTATTTATGGTATGGTACGCTTGTATATGACGGGGAAGTATACGACCATATAAGGTATAGGGCCAGAGGCGGGGTCTGGCGTTATGCTATGGGTAAGAACATGTGGAAGTTTGATTTCAATAAAGGTCACTATTTTCAGGCACGCGATGATTACGGCCGAAAATACGATACCACATGGGACAAACTCAATTTCTCCGCCTGTATCCAGCAAGGTGATTATCTGCACCGCGGAGAGCAGGGTATGTTCGAGGCGGCGGCTTTTAAACTGTTCAATCTGATGGATATAGAGGCTCCAAAAACAAACTGGCTCCAATTTCGCGTAATTGACGATGAAGACGAATTCGGACCGACTCAGTACGAAGGGGATTTCTGGGGTCTTTACATGACAATCGAGCAGATGGACGGGCGATTTCTCGACGAGCACAATCTACCGGACGGTAATCTTTATAAGATCGAAGGTTACAACGGGGAGTTGAACAACCAGGGGCCTACCGCCGTGACGGACGGTTCCGACCTGAACGCATTTATGTCTCAATTTAACATGTCCGAACAATGGTGGCGCCAAAATGTCAGCCTTGAGCGATACTACTCATACCGCTGTGTCGTCGAAGGCGTACACCATGGTGACATCGGGTACGGTAAAAATTATTTCTTCTACCTTAATCCGGATACGAATCTCTGGTCTATGCTCCCGTGGGACCTCGATTTGACCTGGGCGGAAAATATGTACGGCAACGGCCGGGATATTTTCATAAACCAGGGAGATATTTTTTCTCACAAGGATCTTATGATAGAATATCAGAATCGTATGAGGGAGTTTCTCGACCTTTTGTATAACACGGACCAGCTATATCAGATACTCGATGATTTGGCGAATATCATCGATCCGTTTGCCGGCGACCATACCATTGTCGATGCCGACCGGGCCATGTGGGACTACAATCCGATAATGATCTCCGGATATGTCAATGGCAGCAAGGCCGGTCAGGGAAGATTCTATCAGCAGGCCGTGACAAAAGACTTCAGAGGTATGGTCCAATTGATGAAAGACTACGTCGTCTTTGCGACGAACAACCTCCGATACTGGTACGGCCAAAGCGGACCGAGTATGAATGAAATCGCCGCGGACTCGGAAATCCCGGATACACCGGTCATTTCTTATATCGGTCCTGAAGAATTCCCCGCAGACGGTCTGACTTTTACCGTAGTTCCTTTTAGCGATCCACAGGGTAATAATACTTTCGCTGCAATGAAATGGCGCATAGCCGAGGTGGCCCCCGATTCCGAGATAGTCTTACCACAGGACCCGCAGAACGATGATTTTGTGTTGATACCCGGTGGGGCCGAATGGAAGTATTTCAAGGGGACGGAAGAACCGTCTTCCGTCCAGGGTGCATGGCGCCGGATAGATTTCGACGATTCGGATTGGTTTATCGGGACTGCTCCGATCGGATACGGTGAAACATTCATTGAAACAGAGCTTGACGATATGAGGGGTTCGTACTCGACCATATATGTACGTAAGCAATTTGATATCGCAAATCCCGATTCTTTTGATACACTGAAACTGGAAACAATGTACGACGACGGCGTCAATATCTGGATCAACGGCGTTCATGTAATCTCCGGGAATACGCCCTCGGAAGAAATGCCTTTCAATTCTGTTGTCGGCAACCGTTCGGAGGACCACAGCTTTAGCTCTTTCACCCTGAACGATACTGAATATCTTGTCTCCGGTACAAATGTCGTCACGGCACAGGTCATTAATTCGTACCTTAGCGACAGCTCCGATTGTTTTATTGATATTCGATTATCCGGCAGGTCGGTGGAATCGGGCGAGACTCCCGACGTTCCGATCAGTTTCAATACGGAACCGGGCAAATACGAAATCGATGCGAAATGGGAAAGCGGCGAGATTACGGACTATAACAATAGCATAAGAATTCCAGCCGGTGAGGTTCGTGTCGGTCGGACATACCGCGTTCGCTGTCGAATGAAAGATAATACCGGCCGATGGAGTCACTGGTCGGCCCCTGTTCAGTTCGAGGCGGGCGAGCCGTTATCTACGGCAGAAATAAACGATCTCCGTATTACGGAATTGATGTATAATCCCCCTATGGCCGACATTCCCGGCGGAGAGGTTGCCGTTGACAACGATAATTTTGAATTTATCGAGTTAAAAAACATCGGATTTCAGACCATTGACCTTAGCGGAGTTAAATTCACGAACGGGATTGACTTTGCCTTTTCAAACTTCGAGCTCGGGGCGGGCCAATATGCTGTAATCGTCTCGGATCAAATCGCATTCGAGTCGCGATACGGCTTATTGTTAAATATTGCCGGTCAATATTCCGGCAGGATGGATAACGCGGGTGAAAGAATAACAATGGAAAATGCCTTCGACCAAACTGTGCTCGACTTTCGCTATGAAGACCAATGGTATGATGCTACCGACGGCCGGGGTTTTTCTCTGACTATTGTCGATCCGACCAATCCTGATCCGAACAGTTGGAACCTGAAAGATTCCTGGTGTGCAAGTACGAACATTGGCGGCAATCCCGGCCGGGATGATCCATGAAATATGCCAATAACCGCATATCTGCTTGGCCCAAACCTGGTTTTGAACAATAAAATCCTGAAAGACGTACTATAATCTGTTATTACATATTGACTTAAATGCTTCTTTTATGTTATGATTGGTATAGAAGAAGAAAATATTGTATTTTTCACTGCATTAAATACCGCAAACACACTATTGGAGATGAGGTTTACAAAGGGTTCAGACATGAGAATTTCACTTCTAAGTATATTATTGGCTTTTTCCATGGCCGGTTCCGTCCAGGCTGACACATCCGTAGTAATCAACGAATTAATGTCGTCCAATGACAGTATAAAAACAGACCCGCAGGGACAGTATGACGACTGGATTGAACTCTATAATTACGGCTCAAGGT
>CAYVXS010000156.1:0-6964 GCA_964454885.1 uncultured Pirellulales bacterium | reverse complement strand
GTGTGTTTTAAAAAGTTTTTAGAGGAGGTTAAAAAGACAGATGGATATTGAAATAATTGCCAATAAATTTATAGAAGCGATCAATCGGCATGATGTTAAAGCAATCAGTGAGTTGATGAGTGAAGATTGTGTCTATATCGATTCGGACGGTACTACCTATGACGACCTCGAGCAAATGAAACAGGGCTGGGCCGATTATTTTAAGATGTTCCCCGATTACAAAATAAAAGCTCCCGAGTTTGTTGTCTCTGGTGACACCATTATCCTGTTGGGCACAGCTTCCGGCACATATACGACCGATGGGAAACTACGGCCGGAAAATCATTGGGAAATACCAGCGGCATGGAAAGCCATGGTTGCCGATGAAAAGATAAAACTCTGGCAGTGGATCGCCGACAACTCAATCGTTGCTAAAATCATAGAAAAGAACAGGGAAAGTTGAAAGACCGTGCAGATGAATAAAGTTTCCTGGGGAGTTTTAAGCACTGCGAAGATTGGCACAGAAAAAGTCATCCCAGCCATGCAGGAAAGTAAGCTCTGCGAAATCAGGGCCATCGCATCGCGCGACCTCGGCAAGGCGCAAAAGGCGGCGAAGCAGTTAAAAATACCCAGAGCTTACGGCTCCTACGAAGAATTGTTAGCCGACGGTGAGATAGAAGCTGTATATAATCCACTGCCCAATCATATGCATGTGGACTGGACTATCAGGTCATTAAGGGCGGGCAAGCATGTCCTTTGTGAAAAACCTATAGGAATTAACGCGGCCGAAGCACAGAAACTGCTGAAGGTTGTAAAGGATTACCCGGACCTGAAAGTGATGGAAGCGTTCATGTATCGCCATCATCCACAATGGATAAAGACAAAACAGTTAGTGACGGAAGGTGAAATCGGGGAACTAAAAACTATTCAATCTTTATTTTCTTTTTTTAAGAACGATCCTGAAAATGTTCGTAACAAGCCTCAGTTCGGAGGCGGAAGTATGTTGGATATAGGGTGTTATTGCATTTCGCTTTCGCGATTCATTTTCGGATTTGAGCCCCGCCGGGTTATCGGTTTTATCGAATATGATCCGCAGTTGAAAATAGACAGGTTTGCGTCCGGAATACTGGATTTCAATGGCCGAAATGCTACATTTACATGCTCGATGCAATTGAGTGCGTATCAGCGTGTTAATATTTTCGGCACGCGGGGACGGATTGAGATTGAAATACCTTTTAACGCCCCTTCAAATAAGCCGTGCAGATTGTGGCACACGAAGGATTCTGTTATGAAAGAAATTGTATTCGATACGTGCGATCAATATAAGATTCAAGGCGATTTATTTTCTCAGGCAATATCGAACAAAACGAATGTTCCAACTCCTCTGCAGGATGCAGTAGATAATATGAAAGTGATTGATGCGATTTTTGAAAGTGCAAAAAAACAAGAATGGTACGATTTGTGACAATCTCACCCCGATTTGTTTCATCGGGATGGAGATGGTTTAAATAAATAGTATTTGATAGTAACATCGAAACTAAGTAGTAAAGAAGGTGTGATTATGAAATATAGGGAACTTGGACGAACGCCCTGGAAAGTCTCGGAAGTGAGCTTTGGCGCCTGGGCAATCGGCGGGGCGTGGGGCTCGGTCGATGACAGTGAATCGTTGGCGGCATTGCGAAAGGCGGTCGAAATGGGTGTGAATTTTATCGATACCGCCGATGTCTATGGCGACGGCCGCAGTGAAAAGCTTGTGGCGAAACTTCTCCGGGATTGCGGTGAAAATATCTACGTGTCTACCAAGGCCGGTAGGCGATTGAATCCGCACACCGCAGAGGGCTATAATCGAAAGAATCTTACGGCTTTCGTGGAACGCAGCTTAAAAAATCTCGATACCGAGACCATAGATTTGCTGCAGTTGCATTGTCCACCCACGGAGGTTTATTATACTCCGGAGGTGTTCGGCATACTCGACGATTTGGTCGGGGCGGGGAAAATCCGCTATTACGGCGTGAGCGTCGAAAAGGTCGAGGAAGCCCTCAAGGCGATCGAATATCCCAACGTGCAAAGCGTGCAGATTATTTTTAACATGTTCCGGCACCGACCCGCGGAGCTTTTCTTCGAGCAGGCCAAAAAACGCAGGGTAGGAATCCTGGCGCGTGTGCCCCTGGCCTCCGGAATGCTTACGGGAAAATTGAAGCCGGACTCGAAATTTACTTCCGACGACCACCGACAGTTCAATAGGCACGGCGAAGCGTTCGACAGGGGAGAAACTTTTTCCGGTGTCGATTATGATCTCGGTTTGAAGGTCGTCGAGCAGCTTAAAGAGATTTGTCCGGTAGATATGAGCATGGTGCAGTTTGCATTGCGATGGATTTTAATGTTCGATGCCGTGACATGCACAATCCCCGGCGCCAAACGGCCGTCTCAGGCCGAGGAAAATTTCGCCGCCTCGGACCTGCCGGAGCTTTCCGAAAAAACAATGGCCAAGGTCCGTGAAATCTACGACAGCCATATCCGCGAATTAGTACACCATTACTGGTAAGCTATCCGTGTAAACAATAGTATATTGTTCGGAATAAAAATATGAGTGACTTTATAATCCGGCAGTTTCATACAGACGACGCAGAAGATGTGATTGAGCTGTGGCAGAAATGCGGGCTGCTTGCTCCGCAGAATAATCCGAAACGTGATATCGAAAGAAAGCTTAAGGTAAATCCGGAATGGTTCCTCGTGGGAGAACTCGGGGGCAGGATTATCGCGACTTGTATGGCCGGGTACGAGGGTCATCGGGGCTGGATTAATTATTTAGCCGTCTCGCCGCAATACCGGCGGCAGGGTTTCGCAGCAGAGATTATGCGAGAGGCGGAGAAAATACTGAAAAGTGCCGGTTGTCCGAAAATTAACCTTCAAATCAGGTCGTCCAACGTGGATGTGATTGCATTTTATGAGGCGATAGGTTTCAAGAAGGATGATGTCGTTAGCATGGGAAAGCGTTTAGTGCAGGATAATCCATCCGAATTCAAATAGAGAGTTGGCTGTCGGGCTCAATATAGATATTCAAGAAAAGGAAATATGTGATAAAGATGATATATCGATGGCGTTATAACTGGAGTCTTTTAGCTCTGTTACTGGGATGTGTATTGAGTGTGATTGGCTCTGGTTTATACGCTCAATCGGCTAATGATTCAATCAAGCTTTCCGACGATGTTGAGGTCAGGCAGCTTGCCGATGGTGTTTGGTTGCATACGACTTATTATGATATCGAAGGATTTGAAAATGTCCCGGCCAACGGGATTATCGTCATCGACTCCAACGAGGCGATTATGATAGATTTGCCCTGGACAGATGAACAGGCTGGCGTTCTTTTCGATTGGGTGGCAAAAAAACAGAATGCAGTAATTAAAAAAGTTGTACCTACACACTGGCATATAGATTGTGCGGGTGGTCTGGCCGAAGCACATCGCAGGAAAGCGGAATCCTTTGCACTGGATAAGACGGTAAAAACACTCACAGCCAAAAAGGAACCTGCCCCACAAAACTGGTTTACCGACCGTTTAAATCTGCGCTGTGGGGACATCAGTGTAGAGCTTGCATATCTTGGGCCCGCTCATACCGTCGATAATATTGTGGCGTGGATTCCTGCGAGGAATGTTCTATTCGGCGGCTGCATGGTCAAATCTCAAAATGCGAGAAATCTCGGAAATATTACCGACGCCGATGTGGAAAGCTGGCCGAAAACGCTTAAAAAAGTCAAAGAGACATTTCCTGATGCGAAGATTATCGTGCCGGGACACGGCCGGCCTGGCACAATGGAATTAATTGACCATACAATCGAACTCTGTAATAATAACAATTGATACTTTCGTTGTTCCCTGGTTTTATTTCTGAAATTATTCCATCGAGCTTTTACAAAATCCGACCGGTTGGGAAAAAAATGAATGAGATGTCACATAAGAGTTTTACAGAAAAGCGAAAAGACCATGAGCTCCCGGCGGCAATTTCCAAATACGGCTGGCGTTTTCACCACATAGGCATACCTACCGATGTCCCTCGACCGGGTGAGCAATACCTGAAGCACCTGAAGATGTATGTCTCAGGTTTCGAGACGAGTCCCTATGGAATCGAATGGATGCGTTTCGAAGAGGGCTGCCCCATCTCCGAACTTGTGCAAACCGTGCCTCATATTGCCTTCGATGTGGATGACCTTGAGACTGCTTTGGAAGGAAAGGAACTTATAGGTGAAATAAGCTCTCCTTCGGATGGGGTGAGAGTCGCGATGATTATTGATAACGGTGCTCCGGTCGAGCTTCTTGAATTTTCTAAAATATCCCGGAAGTAATCGATTTGGCAGGTGGAGATATAAGAAATATTTTTTAGCTATATTTATAAGCAAATTTTGTTAAGACACTAAAAATTAATGGAGGACCGATATGGGAATTCTTTGGGAAGTAGTGCAGACCGGTCTGATGTACGGCCAGAAGCGAAAATCCGACACGATTGAGGATAGGGTCCAGGCACTCGAAGACCAACTTCAATTGACGCAGAACACATTGCGGAACTTAGTTAAAAAAATTGAGGAGATTCACGGCCTGGACGTGGACGGTGACGGCAGAATCGGCTAAGTAAAAAATCCGGTCGATTATATATTATTGGCTCCGCTTTATACGTCTATTAGATAGAGTATAAACTAAAATGACGGCAGATATTAATATTCTAAGACGAAGGACGAAGTTACTGCTTTTGTTCTTTACCATAGGTTTATTGCTCAGCGGGCTAACTGCCTTTCCGATTAAAACCGAAGTGGATTTCCTGCAGCGTATCGTGGGCGAAGGCTCGGCGACCGAATCATGGTGGCCCTGGATGGCGCGGTGGATATCCTTCGTTCATCAGGGAGTTACAGTGACCGACCTGGATTATCCGTTTCTGTTTTACGGAACCGACTGGCTCGCCTTTGCTCACATCGTTCTTGCGATTGCGTTCATCGGTCCTTTGCGGGACCCTGTGAGGAATATCTGGGTAATAAACTTCGGGATGATCGCATGTGTTCTGGTTATCCCGCTGGCTATGATCTGCGGGCCAATCAGGGGAATTCCCTTTTTCTGGCGGCTTATAGATTGTTCGTTCGGTGTGGTGGGGATAATCCCGCTATACATTGCATGGCGATATACGAGACAAATTATCAGGCTTGAATCGAATTATGTGACATAAACTCCCTGATGGTAAGAAGAATCTATAAATGGAAAGTAGATTATTTTTATGAAAGCTAAATTTATAGTTTTAATTATTGTAGTTAGTTGTTTGTTGACATCCTGTAAGTCAATAAGCGGCGATGGTTGTTTGTTATACGATGATTATCGCGGATTAAAGAGAGGTTCTTTGAGCACGGACCTCGGTGCATATACGGAGTATCATTATCTGCCGGAGGCGGCGCCGAAGGGTAACTGGGCCGTTTCTAACGACCGAGGGTGGTGGAGCGTACATGATGTGGACGGTGAGCGGTTTATCCACCAAAGCAAGGTGGATGAAATCGATTATTCTCATCCGATGATTATTGCCGGGGATGAGTTCTGGGAAGATTATAAATACACCGTTCGTTTTGTGCCGGAATCGAAACAGTTCCAAAGCGGCGTTGTTTTTCGCTACCAGAACGACCGATGCTATTATTTCTTCGGAGCCGAAGGTGATAAGGTCGTTTTGAAACTGGTCAAACATGCCACAGGATTTCACCAGCCCTACGAAAAAATTCTATCCGAGGCTCAATACAAGTGGCGGCCGGGCGATGTTCTAACGGTGGAAGTTTGCGTACAGGCGAATAACATTCGCGCCCGGCTTAATGGAGAAATCGTTCTGGAGGCGACGGATTCTACGTACCCAAAAGGGAAAATCGGATTGACGGCGAATGTGCCGACGAAATATTTCGCTGTTAATGTTACAACCACAAACGAGAAAAAGGCCGAATATGAATCGGCCCGCCGGGCATTTGAAGATGAGCAGAAAAAACTCCAGGCGGTCAATCCCAAGCCGGTTCTCTGGAAGAAAATCAACACCGAAGGTTTCGGTGTCGGCAGGAATCTGCGTTTCGGCGATCTTAATGGTGACGGTGTTATCGATGTGCTCATCGGCCAGGTGATTCATCACGGCCCCAAGGACCGCAACAGCGAATTAAGCTGCCTGACGGCGATGACATTCGACGGTGAGCGACTTTGGCAAATAGGGCGGCCGGACCCGTGGAAAAACAACCTGACCAACGATGTGGGATTTCAGATTCATGATATCGACAGGGATGGAAAAAACGAGGTTATTTACTGCATGAATTTCGAAATCATCGTGGCCGACGGCGCTACGGGAAAAACAAAATATAAAGCCCCGATGCCGCTGACTCCCGGCGGAAAACCTTACAAAGAAGTTTATAATATTTTCCCCCGGATACTTGGTGACTGCATTTATTTTTGCGACCTGAGCGGCAAAGAATACGATAGCGATATTATCGTCAAAGACCGTTACCGATACATTTGGGCGTTCAATGACAAGCTGGAATTATTGTGGCATGGCGAGTGCAATACCGGTCATTATCCGTTCGCTTACGATGTAGATGGTGACGGCAAAGACGAGTTGATGATGGGCTATACGTTATTTGACGATAACGGCCAAAAGTTGTGGACCCTGGATGATACTATAACCGACCATGCGGACGGCGTGGCTATCCTGAAATTTCTACCGGATTCGGATTTGAGGCTCTTGTGTGCCGCAAGTGACGAAGGGATTTTTTTCACCGATATGAAAGGAAATATTTTAGAACATCTCTATTTAGGGCACGTTCAAAATCCCGCCGTGGCGAATTTCCGGGACGATTTGCCGGGCCTGGAGACTGTCACCGTCAATTTCTGGAGGAACCAGGGGATTATTCATTACTTCGACGCGGACGGGAACCTCTATTACAGTTTCGAGCCTAATCAATACGGGAGCATGTGCCTGCCGATTA
>CAYVXS010000155.1:0-6998 GCA_964454885.1 uncultured Pirellulales bacterium | reverse complement strand
CGTGATATTCTGGCGGTGCGTATTCAATCTCAGTTATGGCAGAAGAATAGATTGAACGTTTGTCTTGCGTTTCCATACGGAAGTGATGTATGGAGAGAAGCGGCGGATTGGAATCATCCAGAACGCCACAAAACAATACCTGAGATTAAAGGCAATGAGGCTGGGTTTACCCGGATTCTGGATGCCGAACGATATTATGTCCGGGTTGTGTGTTCGCAGGGGGGGGAAATTAACGCTAAATCACAACATGAATATGAAATTTTCCGGCGAGACGGCGATGTCTTGGAAATCGTATTTGCTTTTTCTCCGAATCAAATAACCGAGTCATTGCCCGATTTTCAAAGCGTCCGCAATGCGGCGTCCGATTACTGGCAAAAGTTCTGGTCAAGCGGCGGGGCGATCGATTTTTCGCAGTGTACAGACCCACGTGCCGCTGAGCTCGAAAGAAGAGTTGTACTCTCGCAGTATCTGACGGCTATCCAGTGTTCCGGCTCTCGCCCACCCCAGGAGACGGGACTGGTCTGTAATAGCTGGTTCGGGAAATTTCATCTGGAGATGCACTGGTGGCATGCCGTACATTTTGCGCTCTGGGACCGTCTGCCGCTTTTGGAGCGTAGTCTGCCGTGGTATAAGGTGATTTTGCCTAAGGCAAAGGCCACCGCCGAATTACAGGGCTATGAGGGGATTAGGTGGCCCAAGATGGTTTCGCCCGACGGCAGGGACAGCCCGAGCACAGTCGGCGTGTTTTTAATCTGGCAACAACCGCATCCAATTTATTATGCGGAGTTGTGCTATCGAGCTAATCCGGACAAAAAAACTCTGGAAAAATATAAAGATATTGTTTTCGAGACCGCTGAATTTATGGCTTCGTACGCAATCTGGGACGAATCGGGCGAGCGCTATGTTTTGGGACCTGTGTTGATTCCGGCCCAGGAAAGTTACGGACGTTTCCGAAGGACCACGATAAATCCGACCTTCGAATTGGCCTACTGGTATTGGGCGCTGGATACGGCACAAAAATGGCGGCAACGGCTCGGTATGGAGCGTGACGCGATATGGGAAAAGGTTATAAAAAATTTGTCCCGTCCGACTATTCGCGACGGCGTTTATACGGGGATCGAGACACCGCCATATACAATTACCGAAGACCATCCTTCGATGTTGTGCGCACTCGGGTTTTTGCCGCAGACGTCCCTTATCGAGCCGGAGGTAATGAAGCGAACTCTGGACTTTGTCTTTGACAATTGGGACTGGCCGAGTACATGGGGATGGGATTATCCTGTTATGGCGATGACGGCGGCCCGCTTGGGAGAGCCGGAAAAAGCAATAGATGCCTTGTTCGTCGATGCGCAAAAGAACCGGTACCTGGCCAACGGCCATAATTATCAATCGTCCCGACTGCCACTCTATCTTCCCGGCAACGGTGGATTACTTACCGCGGTCGCTATGATGGCCGCCGGCTGGGATGGTTGTCCCGAGAAGCCTGCACCGGGTTTTCCCAATAACGGTAAATGGAACGTGCGTTTCGAAGGTCTCAAACCGATGCCTTAAAAAGGACAAAGACAATTTATAAGTACCTATGAAAATAATGTTTTACCAGTGGAAAGAAAATGAATAAAACGAAAATGGTATTTATATTAATTGGATGTTTGTTGATTTGTCATGTGATGGTATCCTGCGCCGGTTTGAAGGGCATGAGTGTGAATGACATTGACCCTGTATGGTGGCCGGACAACGAAGACGGCACGTATAAAAATCCCATCATCTATGCGGATTATTCCGATCCGGATGTTATTCGCGTGGGGGATGATTTTTATATGACGGCTTCCAGTTTTAACTGTGTTCCCGGTCTTCCTGTTCTCCACTCGAAGGATTTGGTCAACTGGAAGATTATCGGCCATGCGATTCTACATTTTGAAGACAAACGTTTCGATGTGCCGCAACACGGCAACGGTATCTGGGCGCCGGCTTTACGCTATCACAACGGCTGGTTCTGGATTTTCGTTGGCGACCCCGATGCCGGAATTTTAATGACCAGGGCAAAAAATCCCGCCGGGCCTTGGGAGCCGCTTCATTTAGTGCAGGAAGGCAAGGGACTGATCGATACCTGCCCGCTCTGGGACGACGACGGCAACGCCTATCTTGTCCATGCGTGGGCGAACAGCCGGGCCGGCATAAACAGCATTTTAACGGTCAATCGGATGAGTCTCGACGGTAAAAAATTACTGGATGAAGGGACATTAGTTTATGACGGTCGCAACGGCGTGGCCCCGACTATCGAAGGGCCGAAATTTTATAAGCGAAACGGATGGTATTATATTTTCGCTCCGGCAGGCGGAGTAAAGCAGGGCTGGCAACTGGCTTTGCGGTCGAAAAATGTCTTCGGGCCTTACGAAGCAAAAAGAGTTCTCGAACAGGGCAGTACCGATATTAACGGTCCTCACCAGGGCGGATGGGTGGAATTAGAAAACGGCGAAAATTGGTTCGTCCACTTCCAGGATCATGGTGCTTATGGCCGAATCGTCCACTTAAATCCAGTGCGTTGGGAGGATGATTGGCCGCTGATGGGAATAGATTTGGACGGCAACGGCATCGGTGAACCTGTCACGCAATATAAAAAGCCGAATGTCGGCAAAACTTACCCCGTTGAAGTGCCTCAGACATCGGACGAGTTCGATTCGGCAAAACTCGGCCTGCAGTGGCAGTGGCACGCAAATCCTAAAGATGGCTGGATGTCACTAAAGAGTCGTCACGGCTGGATGCGATTGTTTGCGATCACGGTTCCTAACGATTATAAAAACTTATGGCAGGTTCCGAATCTTATTCTCCAGAAATTTCCCGCCCCGGAATTTACCGTAACCACGAAACTGGATTTTAATAATCTTGCCGTCGGAGAAAAGACGGGTTTGTTAGTTATGGGCCAGTCCTATTCGTACCTGGCTCTCGAAAAAACATCTTCAGGCTGTTTCCTTGTCAAGAAAACCTGTATCGACGCAATGGGAAACGGCGAAGAAGTTGAGGAACAAAAAGTAGATTGTCAGGGTGATGCTATCATACTCTCGGTCAAAATAAGCAACGGTGCCGTATGTAATTTCAGTTATAGTAGCGATGGGGAAAAATTCACATCAATCGGCGAATCTTTTACCGCTCAACCGGGAAGATGGATTGGTGCCAAGGTCGGATTGTTCTGTCTGGCAAATGAAAAAAAACAAACAACGGGCTATGTCGATTATGATTGGTTTAGAATCGAATAGTATATGCAAACTTTCACGGAGAAAGAAAAATGTCATATAAAATAAAAAGACGCGATTTTTTACATAAAATGGCTATCGGAGCCGCAACTGTTTCAATGTCAAAGTATCTTGGTGCGACTGAGGTTCCCGGTAATAAACCTAACATTATTTTTATTATGACCGATGATCTTGGTTACGGAGACCTGGGCTGTTACGGACAAAAGAAAATTCGAACTCCCAACATAGATAAAGTCGCGGCCGAAGGGATACGTTTTACGGATTGCTACTCCGGTTCTACAATCTGCGCGCCTTCCCGTAGCGTTTTAATGACGGGACAACACACAGGCCATACCCGTATCCGCGGCAATATGTGCACCGTCGGCGGTACGATCGGATACAAAGGTACTCGTCAGGTCCGGAGGATGTGCCTGACGGATGAAGATGTCACCGTTGGTAACGTGCTGCAAAAAGCAGGTTATAGAACCTGCCTTGTCGGAAAATGGCATATAGGTGCCTATAATCCCAATGCGGGGCCGCTGGACAGGGGCTTCGACGAGTTCTACGGCTGGACTATCAATGCGGCAGACACAGGTGGCTATTACCCGGCACAGCGATATCGCAACAGAGAATTGTACGATGTGGCGGGCAATCAAAACGGACAGCAAGGTCAGTACAGTACCGATATTTGTACGAACGAGGCGATTGATTTCCTAAAGAACAATAAAGACCGGGATTTCTTTTTGTATCTTTCCTATAATAATCCACACAGTCCGTTTCAGGTTCCCGACCTTGGTCCATACAAAGATACCGAGTGGCCCGAACATGTAAAGACTTATGCCGGCATGGTTCACAGATTGGATCAAAATATCGGCAAACTGATACAGTCGCTAAAAGACCTTCGAATGGATGAAAAAACAATTGTCTTTTTCTGTTCCGACAACGGGCCACGTTCCGAGCCGACGCAACAGCAGACTGAAGTGTCGGAATTCTTCGATTCCAACGGACCTCTTCGCGGCTACAAGCGGGATTTATATGAAGGCGGTATCCGTGTTCCTATGATAGCCCTCTGGCCCGGCAAAATTTCCGCCGGCACAACGAGTGACCTGCCCTGGTATTTTGCTGATGTCCTTCCGACAGCGGCGGACCTGGCGGGAACTAAACCACCGGAAAATATCGACGGCAGGAGTGTTGTCCCGGTACTACTCGGTAAACAACGTGACATTGGCGAGAGATTTCTTTATTGGGAATATTTTGAGAGTGGATTCCAGCAGGCGGTTCGCTGGAAGCAATGGAAGGCAATCCGGCTGAAAAGAGGTGAGCCGCTTATTTTGTTTGATCTCTCGAAAGATTTAGCGGAAGAGCATAATGTTGCATCCGAACATCCGGATGTAATTGAGCAGATTGAGAAGTATTTAAAGACTGCCCGCACAGAATCTGAAAATTGGCCGCTCAAACCTTTATAATACCGAAAGGGTTATGTTATGAAAAACAATAAGTGCTACATCCCGGCTTTATTGGTTCTTATTTTAATTGCCGCTGTTGGCTGTGCAGCACAAGGCGATGCAAAATTGGAAAAACGTTATGACATTACTAATTATGGAGCTCTTGCCGACGGCAAAACTGTTAATACCGAAGCGATTCAGGCCACAATTGATAAATGTGCGACAGATGGCGGGGGCACGGTAGTCATACCGGCAGGTACGTTTCTAAGCGGGGCGGTCTTTTTAAAGCAGGGTGTGAATCTGCACGTGGATCCGAATGGCGTGCTTAAAGGCACGACCAACATGGCCGATTATAAGCTGGTCCAGACGCGCTGGGAAGGTGAAGAACGCATCTGGGTCAGTGCCCTGGTTAACGTTTTCAATATGACCGGTTTCCGGTTGACCGGCCCCGGTACGATTGACGGTTCAGGCGACGTATGGCATCCCCGAAACAGGCAAGGGGGCAATTCGGAACAATCCGCCCATGTCGGTCCCGTTCGCGAAGGCCCGCCCGGCCTTGGACCTGCCGGCGGAATACCTGTAAAGCCGGACTCACCTGCTTATGAGCTGCGGCGGGTGGATTTGCCGGACTATGCACGTCCCCGTCTTATTGCTATACAAAACTGCGATAACGTGACAGTGGAGAACCTGACTATCCGGAACGAGTCAAGCTGGGGTTTATTCGTTCTATACTCACGCAAGGTAGAGATTAGAGACTTTGTCGTCCGCGCCGAGCACTATATCCCCAGTGCGGACGGTATCGATATCGATTCGTGCGATGGTGTTCACATCATCGGCGCGGATATTGATGATAATGACGATTGCATTGCAATCAAATCCGGTAAAGACGAAGACGGGCGTCGTGTGAATCGTCCGGCGGAAAATATACTGGTTGAAAAATGTATATTTCGTTACGGGCACGGCGGCGTAACGATGGGCAGCGAAATGTCAGGTGGAATTCGCAATGTGATAATTCGCGATTCTGTAATGGAAGCCGATAACTGGGCGCCGATTCGCTTTAAGTCCCAGCCCAGCAGAGGCGGCGTTGTAGAAAACATCACATACAGAGACATTATTCTCAAAGATACTCAAAAAGCGTTCGAGTTTAATATGAAATGGAGAATGGTCAATCCCAAGCCGCCTTCGGATCCGCTGCCGGTCGTTAGAAATGTGAAAATTATAAATGTCTCCGGCACGACTAAAAACGTCGGTTTCATGTACGGCCTGAAAGACAGCCCGATACGGGATGTAACTTTTGAGAATTGCCATATAAAGGCCGAGCAGGGTTTTGTCCTCGAAAATGTCGAAGATATCGACCTTTCCGGTATTAAAATCGAAGTCGAACAGGGTGAAGCCATTATCCGCCGGAATGCAAATTAAATTTTAAAATCCACTTGAAGAGGATTGAATTAGATATGACACCACGAGAAAGATTGAACGCCGCCTTGAACCATAAGCCGGTGGACCGTTTATGTATTGATTTCGGGGCGGGGGGACAAACCGGTATCGGTGTTTGTGCCGTGCATCGGCTTCGCCGGGCTTTGACCGGTGACAAACAGTGGTGTGTGAAGGTCAGCGAACCATACCAGATGTTGGGGGAAATTGATGAGACTATGCGCCGGATACTTGGTCTCGATGTGATCGGCATCCATCCTCCCAACAATATGTTCGGCTATGCTAATGAAGGCTGGAAGAGCTTCGTTATGCCCGTCGATGGCACGGAGGTTCTCGTCCCGGAACGATTCAATTATACAGTTTCGGATAATGGTGACATTTTGATGTATCCCGAAGGTGATACTTCGGTGTCACCTTGTGCCAGAATGCCTGCTTCGGGATATTTTTTCGATTCGATTCGACGCCAGGAACCCATCGTCGAAGAGCAATTGAATCCGCTCGATAACTGCGAGGAATTCGCAGTATTATCCGATGAGGATATCGCCCATTTTAAGAGCCAGGTGGATGATTATTACAATAATACCGATTACGGGATTTATTTGACGATCCCCGGCGTGGCTTTTGGTGATATTGCGCTGGTTCCGGCTCCCTGGATGAAACTTCCCAAAGGAATTCGGGACGTCGAGGAGTGGTACGTCTCGACGGTTTTACGGGTGGATTATGTTTGTAAGATATTCGAGCATCAGTGCGAGATTGGATTAAAGAACATCGAAAAGCTCGCAAAAGCTTTGGGGGACAAGGTACAGGTTGTTTTCGTAAGCGGTACGGATTTCGGTACTCAGCGAGGCCCCTTTATTTCGCCACAGGCATATCGCGACCTATATAAGCC
>CAYVXS010000154.1:0-7057 GCA_964454885.1 uncultured Pirellulales bacterium | reverse complement strand
AATAAACTTTTCAAAAACAAAATTAATAACTGCGAGGGCCGTTAAGCCACCCGGGCGTTTTTCCTGATTCATTACTTCTTCCTTTCCTGCAATTGCTTGACTATTTCAATATTTTAGCATCAGTTCTTTGTCCCGTCCCTCGGAGAGATTCGCTACAGGTTCAATTTCGGTGATTTATATAATATTTACGGTCCATTGTCAAAGATGAATTTTAACGGGAGTTTTTTTCTTGTGAACGGCGTTTTGCTGTTGTAGATTGCGCAGCAAAGGCGGCTAAAGAAATGAATTTTGGAGTAACACAGAAAAAGCAGCAGGAGCTTGAGACCAGAATGGCCCGGCTGGAACTGTGCGAGCAGGATATACAGGAAAGGTATGTCCGTTCGTCGGGACCGGGCGGGCAGAAAGTTAATAAAACAGCCAGTTGTGTTTATCTGAAACATTTGCCCAGCGGCCTTGAAGTAAAGATGCAGAGGGAACGCTCGCAGGGCCTGAATCGCTACTACGCCCGGAAGAGATTATGCGAGCTGCTCGAAGAAGAGCGGTTGGGCGATAAGAGTCCGGCGGCTTTAAAGGCGGACAAAATTCGAAAACAGAAACAGCGACGCCGCAGACGCAGCAGGCAAAAACATTAAAAAAACATAACCTCCGATGCACCGTTCTGAAATTCCATATATGAACATACCTGCCAATCCAACGAATTCACCATTTATATATGTCACGGCATTGCGTTTATTACCGGGGAACGTTCGCGGTGGTAGTTGGTATTGTTAATAGCTGCCGTCTTTGGCCGGTCCAGGAGCTGGTGGAGTGGCAAAGGCAAAGCTTCGGCCAGCCTTTGGCGCGGTCATCAAGGTGGCGATTGATGAAGGCCTCGGTTTCGTTTTTGGCCTTGCGAGATATTCTGATTATATCCTGTGAATCCATCATCGGATCCTTTATCGTTAAAATTTATATGTTCATACTGATTCCTTTTATATATAGACGCTCAAGCCCGTGATTTATCTTGAAAATTTTGAAAAATTTTCTAAAAAACCTGCGATTTGCCCGGGAAAACAGGTAAAAAACCATTTTTATGTAATCTTTTCTCGGTAGATAATATTTAATATTGGAGGTTTCGGGTATTTTAGAAAAATTAGTTTTGCTATTTTATAAAGAGTAAAAAACATGAAATTATTTACATGCCTAATTATGTTAATTGCGACAATCGGTCAGACGGTCGATGAACAAAGGTCCGGCGCAGTTCTTGGGACTTCTCAAGTGGAACAGATAAAACGTGATCGTTTTGTGCCAGGTGGAATCTGGCCGGATACGGACGGTGAACTCATCCAGGCACATGGTGGAGGCATTCTTGTCCGCGGCGATACGTTTTATTGGTACGGCGAAGACCGGACACCGGGGCAACAAACCGGAGTATCATGCTATAGTTCGAAAGATTTGTACAACTGGAAGCACGAAGCTGTTGCACTGCTGCATAGCGCTTTACCTTCGGACATCCGTGACAGGACTTTCATCGAAAGGCCGAAGGTTATCTACAACCCGCGCTCCGGTAAGTACGTGATGTGGATGCACCTCGAACAAATGGGCTATCATTTCGCCCGTGCGGGGATTGCCGTGAGCGAGACACCCGCCGGCCCTTTTGTTTTCGTTCATCACATGCGACCGGTCCGGTACGACTTCGGGTACAAGGACAACGACCCCGACCGGCAGGAAGAGTTCGGCGGGACTTATCGCGACATGAACCTCTTCGTCGATGACGACGGAAGAGCCTACACGTTTTACGCTTCCGAGCATAATGCGACGATGTACATAGTCAGGCTCAACGACGAGTTCACGGCTCCCGAAACACCGATGGTCGAAAACAAGACGTGGGCCAGGGTACTCGTCGGTAAATATCGCGAGGCTCCGGCGCCGTTCAAGTTTAAGAATCGCTACTATCTTATCACATCGGGCTGTACCGGCTGGAAGCCCAACGCCGCAGATTACGCAGTAGCCGACAATATCCTCGGCCCCTGGGAATCGAAGGGTAATCCCTGTGTAGGTGACGAGGCGGAGATAACTTTCGGATCGCAGAGTACCTGTGTGCTGCCGATATCAGGCAAGCCGGATTGTTTCATCTTCATGGCCGACCGCTGGATGCCGAGGCGTCTTTATGACTCCCGGTATATCTGGCTGCCGTTGATAATGAATTCCGATGGCGAGTTTACAATCAAGTGGCTGGATAGCTGGGACTTAAGCTATTTCAATGCGCAGCGATAGAGCGAAGTACTCTGTACTCTTAGGAAAAATATGCCTTGAGGACATATTGCTGAACCATCCTTTGCGTGTTGAAAAACGACCCGTTCAGGGCGATACAGTGGGACATGATACAGCGGAACTGCTCCGGCTGCTGATAGTAAAGAGGAATAATCATCTTCTCGAGCTTATCCATCAGGTCGGCTGCATCTTTTCCTGTGTCACGCTGAGTATCTATATCGTGACTGTCGCGCCCGATGGCCCATCCCGTGATGCCTTCGATACAGCCTTCTATCCACCAGCCGTCGAGGATACTCAGAGACGGCACGCCGTTCATCGCGGCTTTCATCCCGCTCGTGCCGGACGCCTCCATCGGGGGCATAGGAGTATTTACCCAGACATCGACGCCGGAGGTCAGAAGCTTGCCCAATTCGATATCGTAGTTTTCGAGATATGCGACTTTGATATCCGAATTAAGAGTTTGGATTGCCTGGAAGATTCGCTTAATCAGTTCCTTGCCCTGCTGGTCTTTCGGATGTGCCTTGCCTGCGTACACAATCTGGAACGGCCCCGCCTTGGCATAGACGTTCTTGAGCCGCTCGATGTCACTGAGCAGCAGGTCGGCCCGCTTATAAGTCGCAGCCCGCCGGGCAAAGCCCAGTGTTAAAACGTCTATATCCATCCCTTTGTTTGTTTCACGATTGACGTAATGAAGCAGCTTCCGCTTGGCCTGCTGATGCGCCTTCCAAATTTCCTGCCCTGGAATGCTCAGGGCGTACCGCAGATTAAAGTTGTCCTCCCGCCAGCCGGGGATATGTTTGTCGAACAAATCACGTAACGGAGGCGATGTCCAGGTGGTAACATGCACTCCGTTGGTGATAGAATCGATCCTGTACGGGGCGTACATGTGACTGGATACCTCGCCGTGCTTTTTGGCCACGCCGTTGACGTAGTGACTCAGAGTCAGGGCCAGGTAGGTCATGTTCAAGGCCCCGTCGTGTGTAATTAAATCGCTCACCTGGAGGCAGGGATGATTACCCAAAACTTTTTTGACCTCTTCCATGGAAAATTTGTCCTGCCCGGCGGGGACCGGCGTATGCGTCGTGAAGACACACTTGCTGCGCACCTCCTCGATGTCTTCTTCCGAAATGGAATCTCTTCCAGCGGTCTCGCACTGTTCCTTCAAAAGCTCGAGCGTTAGAAAAGCGGCATGACCTTCGTTCATGTGGAACCGCTCGATTTTATCATGCCCAAGCGCCCGAAGCATTCGCACTCCACCTATACCCAGAATAATCTCCTGGCAGAGCCGGTAATACTTATCACCGCCGTAGAGATGGTCCGTAAGAGCACGGTCCCATTCACTGTTTTCCGGTATGTCCGTATCGAGAAAATATACCGGTACGCCCTTTTTATTCAAAGGATTTACGTCATATTGCCAGGCCATCAATCTGACCTGCCTGTCTTCGAGGTTGACGGTGACAATCGGTTCCAGCGGTTTAAGAAAATCCTCGATGACCCACTGCACCGGCTCTTCGGTCTGATCGCCGTTTTCATCCAGTTTCTGATAGAAATATCCGTGACGGTGCAGCAAAGTCACACCTATCATCGGAACGTTCAGTTCGGCCGCCGAGCGTATCGTATCGCCCGCCAGCACTCCAAGGCCGCCGCTATAGGTGGGCATATCGGACTCCAGGCCGACTTCCATGGAAAAGTAAGCTATTTTTCTGTCGTTGTTCATATCGCGCTGCCTGATTTTCCTTTCCTTTTGGGTCATTATTCTATATATCCCACAGTTACCTGCGGCGGATTTCGCCGATATTGTTGACCGTTTCGTCCGGAAAGTCAACTGCCTTTTATCTGTATATGTTTAGTTCGTGTCTGTATCGGGACTTTTTTTGCGGGGCAAACAATTTGGTGTGCTTTTTATAGTAAAGTCTTGTAGCTATCGATAAGAGCCTGTAATTTAACCATATCCGGCTTACGTTCATGCAGAGGGGTTTTTTCTTGTCGATATATACCAATATTTTCTTCGAAAGACGGTTTCGGAGGACTCGTATAAAAAATACCGAGCGGCAACCGGTCGGTTTCGGTTGCTTTCTCGAAAGCCTTTTGCCTGTCCGTGGGATCATGGTCTTCGAGATAATACGTATGCTCTTTGAACCACTGGTTTGTGTTCAGTTTATTGAATGAGACGCACGGCTGAAATATATCCACGAGTGCGTAGCCTTTGAATTCGACGGCTTTTGTGAGTATGTTCGATGTCTGCTCGATGTCACCGGCAAAGGCCCTTGCGACGAAGCCCGCGTCCAGCGCGATTGCCACGGCCAAGGGATTGAATGGTTCGAGGAATACGCCGTTTACCTGCACAGGGGTGACGAAACCTTTTTGACTGGTCGGCGAGGCCTGGCCTTTGGTCAGGCCGTAAACCATATTATTGTGGACTATATTTGTTATATCGGGATTCCTGCGTATCGTATGGATGAAATGGTTGCCGCCCTCACCGTACATGTCACCGTCACCGCTCTCGGCTATCACGGTCAGTGCGGGATTGGCGACTTTTATCGCCGTCGCCGCCGGAAGTGCTCGGCCGTGCAACCCGTTGAAAAAATTCGTCCTGAAATAATGTGGAATCTTGGCCGCCTGGCCGATACCGGAGACGAGCACAAGCTTCTTCGGCTCTATTTTCAACTGGGCGAGTGCCTGCTTGAGTATTTTAAGAATGGGAAAATTACCGCACCCCGGGCACCAGGCAATATCGATTTCATTCATATCATATATTTTGGAATCCACAGTTTTGTCCCTAAATCAATATTTCTTCCAGCTTTTCCATTAGTTCTTCGACATAAAAACTCAGGCCGTTGTATTTGAGGATTTTTTCCTCGATATCGAATCCTGTTTGGAGCTTGATCAGTTTTGCGAATTGCGAAGTGGCGTTGTTTTCCACGATGATCGTCTTTTGGGCCTTACGTAAATAATCGATTAAATTATCCGGCAGCGGATGCACCTGCTTGAAATGCAACAATCCCAAATCTTTTCTGCCGAGATTTTGCACTGCTTCGGCGATGATGTTATATGTAGAGCCCCAGCATACGACCAGGTTTTTATAATTTTCAGGGCCGGTTAATTCCAGTGGGAGGATGTCCTTTCCGAGGGATTCGCCCTTTTTGAGCCTTTTGTCAACCATCTTTATTCTCAAGTCAAGATCTTCGGTAATATGCCCCTGCGTGTCATGCTCGTCACTGTCAACGGCGACCAGGCCCTCACCGAAACCGGGCACACCTCGCGGAGAGACACCGTTATCGGCGAGTTCGTATCTCTTGTAATCTTTAGTGGTCCTGACGGTGTGCCATTGGTTTTTTACCTTCGATAAATCGGGAGCGGTTGTGTTATAGTAGGAGTCCATTAGATACTGGTCGGTGAGCACGAATACCGGCACCTGATACTTATCTGCCAGGTTGAATCCCATCTGTGTCAGGTAGAAAGCTTCGTCGAGCGTTCCGGGGGCGAATATTATACGTGGGAATTCGCCGTGCCCAGCGTAAAGGGCAAGCTCGAGGTCGCCCTGTTCGGTCCGGGTAGGCAGCCCGGTTGCCGGCCCCGGTCTCTGGGCGAGATGAATGACCATCGGGCTCTCCAACATACCGGCCAGACTCAGACCTTCGGACATAAGGGCAAAGCCCCCGCCGGAAGTTGTCACCATCGCCCTTGCCCCGGCGTACCAGGCTCCGAGCCCCATATTGATCGCGGCGATTTCGTCTTCGGCCTGCTCGGCTACGATACCTAACTCACCGGCGTGTTTGGCGAGAAACGCCAGCACCCCTGTTGACGGCGACATCGGGTAAGAGCAGATGAAGTTACATCCGCCGGCGATTGCGCCGAGGGCTACAGCTTCGCTGCCGTTTATTAGAACCTGCTCCCGAATACGGGTCTGTCCGGTAATATCAAAATCGATTCCGGAAGATTTGGCCAGGTCGAGACCGAGCTTGAAACCCTTTTTCAGGGCGGCGATGTTTTTTTGTACTACTTCACCGGATTTCGTTGAAAAGAACTGTTCGACGTATCTGCTTGCCGTCTCGAGTTCGACCCTGAAGAGGGCGGCAATCGTACCGGTGGCGACAACATTCGAGTAAATCTTACCGCCGATTTCGGTAGCCGTCCCGTTGAATGGCAGATCAAAAAAACTGTGTCCTGTCTGATCAAGATCGGAGCCGATGCTCTCTTTGTCCGCTAATATATACGTCCTGTCCGAGATCCTGGATTCCATGCGCTTTAAAGCGCCTTTGTTCAGAGGAATGAGGATATCGATTTTGTTTGCCGGAGCCCGGACCGGCTTTGAGCTTATCCGGATTTGCGTGGAGTTAACTCCGCCGCGAATGCGTGACATATACTCTTTTGTTGCGAAGACGTTATAACCGGCAAGTTTGAAGATTCGCGTCAAAAGATGCTCGACCGTCTGAATTCCCATTCCTGCCTGCCCACACAGGACGATGGATACGCTATCAGTTTTTTCTGAAGATAATTTTGAATTCATATAACTCGTAACCTGTCTGACACAATAGCCGCTTTCTATGGCTGTGACCGTTAAAAAATTGTCTCGCTCATGCTACGCCGATGTTTTTTACTTTGTTCGTTTCCTTATCTTAGGTAAGATTTCACTGTAAGGGATTCAAGTTGTCAATGTTGTGCTTTCATCAGATAAAACTCGGATTATAATCTTATGTTATGCGGCATAATAATCTTTGCAAGAATATTCCATTATTTAGTATCCCTTATAAATCCAACATGCAAATATGAGCCATGAAAAGTGATCATGAAGTAATCCCTG
>CAYVXS010000153.1:3456-7072 GCA_964454885.1 uncultured Pirellulales bacterium | reverse complement strand
CAGTGAAAAAAGATGTATTTTTCGGGGCTTATACCATTTGTTTTGGTATAAGCCCCTTTTATTTATGGTGAGCCTCCCAAGGCTCAATAACAAATATAAGATTCGTGTCAAATCCCAAGTCCTTCAATTCGACGACGGCCTCACATAAATATCTAAAGATATAATATACTTCCATATTAACCCTGGAACAGGGCAGAATCTTCTTAATAAATGCGGTGTTGGAGACGAAGAATATTGTGAAATTATTATTTAAGACTTTTTCGGAGATCAAAAAGTTCCCGACTTATTGTTTTTTACAGAGTTACTACATAGGTTCGACCCATCATTTACCGGCTTATAACCTCATTTCAGATTAAACTTAAAGATTCTCCGAAATTGTCTTTCTATTGACGTTAAATTAAAAAAATGCAATAGTAGTAATACCGTAATAATTACAATTACAGCTTTATCCGGAATTCACATGATGAACTCTTCAAAAACAGAAACAGGTGGTAATGAAAAGAAAATCCAAAGATTGCTTATTCCGGTTAAAAAAGTTGTCTTTGGAACAGGCTCTTTCCGCTTGTCCGCCAAATCCATTCTTACCAGTTCAAGCTGGACCGACAGATTGCCTTTGATACAGCTTGCAATGGATTGTAGCCGATTAAAGCTTCACGTTAATATAACCGACATTATGCCTTCTCAGGCAGCGTTAAAAATATACAGAGACAATAAAATAAAAAACCGGGAGGCTTATCGCCTTATCATAGACCAGACAGGTATAAGTGTTTATGCCGGTTCCGATGTCGGTGCGTATTACACAATACAGACATTAGGTGAATTATTGAAAATATATGGCTCTGTTCTGCCTCAATGCAGGATAGATGATTCGCCCGATTTTAAAAGGCGAGGTCTCTATTATGACTGTTCCAGAGGCAAAGTACCCCGTCTCGAAACTATGAAGGAGCTTGTTAAAAGACTTGCCGGATGGAAAATTAACGAATTACAGCTTTATATCGAAAACGTCTTTACTTTTAAACAGCATCCGGAAATCGGAAAAGGTTACAGCCCCTTCACACCGCAAGAGATTCTTTCATTACAGGATTACTGTCGAATGCATCACATAAGACTTGTCGGCTCGCTGGCAAGTTTCGGACATCTTGAAAAAATTCTTGTCTTACCACAGTACCGGCACCTTGGTGAATTGCCCGGCTTTTGTGATTTTCCGGGCGGCGCAACACTTTGTCCGCTCGACCCGGGCTCCATCAAGCTGGTCACGGAATTGTACGACGAATTTCTGCCTTTGTTTGACGCCGATGATTTCAATGTCTGCTGCGATGAGACATGGGAACTCGGCAGAGGCCGCAGCAAAAGCCGGGCCGACCGCGTCGGGACAGGACGAATATATCTGGACTTTCTGCTCAAGATTTATCGCCTTTGCGAACACCACGGAAAACGCATGAACATCTGGGCCGATATTCTATTGAAATATCCTGAGCTACTCGGCGAACTGCCAAAAGACATCGTATTACTCAACTGGGAATACGAACAGAACGGGCCAAACATATCTAAAACACGTCAAATTGCCAAATCCGGATTAGCATTTATGGTATGTCCTGGAACAAGCAGCTGGCAAACTCACGGCTCAAGAATGCCCAACTCGATGGCCAACGTCACAAATTTCGCCGAAATGGGCCGCAAATTTCATGCAGAGGGGCTTCTGAATACCGACTGGGGTGATAACGGACATCGTAACTTTCTCGGAGCGAGTCTGCATGGCTTCGCACACGCAGCAGCACATGCATGGAACGGCAAAGCTGTTGACAACAACAAGTTTACCTCCAATTTCTGCTTCCATGTTTTCGGGCAAAAAGATAATCTTATGGCAAAATCGTTGAAGATGTTGGGCAGTAATTACCTGACCTGCGGCTGTGTGGCCAAGAACAAATCCCTGTTGTATGAAGCTCTTATCGAGCCTGTTAACAAATACAACAAGCAAAGTCCAGGTCCGATTGATATGATGACCGAAAAAGGACTTCACAAGATCATATCGCAATCACCAGGTAAAAGACACTGGCCGAAAATCGATAAGTCTTTAGAAAAGTTTGAGTGTCTTGCGTTAGAGGAGCTGGAATTAGCCGAGCGAATGGATTGCATAGCCGCAAGATGGGCATTGGCGGTAAAAACCCTCCGAGCAGGTGAAAAAATCAAGCAGTCGGAACTCAAAGAATTAAGCATACAAATGCATGAGACGATAAATGATTTCAAAAAGCTATGGTTAGAGCGGAACAAAATTTCCAGATTGAAAGATAATCTTAATTTGTTCAACAAAACACACAAACATTTAAGCCGATTAGTGAAAAAGAGCTGACCGTGGCTATTATAAAAAAGCAATCTATAGAAAAACTCATAAAGAAAAAAACGTTGCGAGTAGCAGGGCTTATGTCCGGCACTTCCGCCGACGGAGTCGATGTTGCTGTTATCGATATAAGCGAAAAATCGTTCGAATTGATTGCATTTAATACATTCGCATATCCGGTAAAACTGCGAAAAGCAATATTTATGCTCTTTCAGCCGCAAACAGCCCGGCTGAATGATATATGTCACTATAATTTTGTGCTTGGTGAAATATTCGCCGAATCCGTGATAAAACTATGCAAAATTAAGAATATCGCATTGGACTCCATCGATTTGATCGGTTCTCACGGCCAAACTATTTTTCATAATCCCGAAGGCGACAAATACGCAAAAAGAAAAATTCGCTCCACGCTCCAGATTGGCGAGCCTTCGATTATTGCTCAACGAACGGGCATAACCACAATCGCCGATTTCAGGCCGCGTGATATGGCAGCAGGCGGACAGGGCGCACCTTTAGTACCTTTCGCAGATTACTTTTTTTTCAGGAACAAGTATTGCAAACGAGCCGTGCAAAATATCGGGGGCATAGCAAACGTGACATACCTGCCGGCCGATTGCAAAATTTCCGATGTATCCGCTTTTGATACCGGTCCGGGAAATATGATTATAGACCGGCTTGTTAACCTGATTAGTAACGGTAAAAATAAATACGACTTGGGAGGTAAAATTGCGGCAAAAGGCAATGTGAACAAAGTAATATTAAAAGAAATGCTTAAGCATCCTTTTTTACGTAAGCACCCTCCCAAAACTACCGGACGGGAGGAGTTCGGGATTCAATATACCGATATGCTATATAAGAAAATGAAAAAGTTAGCCATTTCGAACGAAGATATGGTGGCAACAGCGACCGCCTTTACATCCGAGAGCATTGCTCAGGCTTACAAGCGGTTTTTACCGTCTATTCCGGACGAGATCATATTGTGCGGTGGCGGCGGTAATAATACAACATTGATAAAATTTTTGCAGCGAGGACATGGAGAGGTTAAAATTACAACGACAGATGAATTTGGAATAAACCGTAACGCCAAGGAAGCGGTATCCTTCGCCGTGCTTGCATACATGACAATAAAAGGCAGGGCAAGTAATATTCCCAACTCAACCGGAGCAGATCAACCCGTGATTTTAGGAAAGATTATACCTGCATAATGGCACGACAAAAAATATTACCGGCAACAGAAAAAAGAAATCAACGCAGCTTATCTATCGACAAACTTTCAAC
>CAYVXS010000153.1:0-3446 GCA_964454885.1 uncultured Pirellulales bacterium | reverse complement strand
ATTCCGAAGATATGCTTGTTGCTTCGGCAGTAGCTAAAGAACGCGAACAAATCGCCGCCGCGATAGATATGATTGTCGAACGGTTTCGAATCGGAGGACGTTTATTTTATGTCGGAGCCGGCACAAGCGGCAGGCTGGGAGTTTTGGACGCTTCAGAATGCCCGCCGACTTTCGGTGTCAGCCCTTCTATGGTACAGGGAATAATTGCCGGAGGTAAGCGAGCTCTTGTACGGGCAGTTGAAGGAGCGGAAGATTTTGCCGATGATGGCGCCGAAGCGATTGAGAAAAAGAAAATTGGGGCCAAAGATGTTGTTGTGGGAATCGCCGCCTGTGGAATGACGCCTTTTGTAAAAGGTGCATTAAAACAGGCAAGAAAAAAAGGGGCTGGAACAATTTTTCTAACATGTGCCCCGGAAGCTGTTAAAAACTCATCGGCGGACATAGTAATAAATCCTGTAGCAGGTCCCGAGATAATCACCGGTTCGACACGGATGAAAGCAGGCACCGCCACAAAACTTGTACTTAATACATTAACAACGGTCGCAATGATTAAACTCGGCAAAGTTTACGGCAACCTCATGGTGGACCTTAAAGCAACAAATCAAAAATTGCGAGACCGTTCGCAGAGAATTATCATGGAAGTGACAGGTCTTTCCAGGCCCAAGGCGATAAGGCTACTTAAAAAAGCACAGGGAAATGTCAAGCCCGCCATCGTAATGTATTTTCGAAAGGTGGATTACCCCAAAGCTCTTGAGATTCTCGATAAATCCAATCAGTCACTTAGGGGGGCGATCGAGTCTTTTAAATGAAGTTGGACATCTTTAATCAAAACATAACGGCAGCCATCACATCTGTAGATGTTCTCTTGCTGTCGATTGCAGTGATTCCTTTATTCGTTATTTCGTATTTCTTCGGAAAGGAAGAAAAAAATACAGGAGACTTTTTTCTCGGTGGAAGAAAAGTTCCTGCTATTGTATCATGTTTGTCTTTCGTGGCTACCGAAGTAAGTGCATTGACTATTGTCGGTGTACCGGCTACGGCATTCAGCGAGAACTGGGAATACCTGCAATTTTTTATCGGCTCGGCGGCAGCACGAATCACCGTTGCATTTCTTTTCATCCCGGTTTTTTATAAATATGAATGTACAAGCATTTACGAATTTCTAAAATATCGCTTCGGTAACGCCACACAATATACCGGTTCAATTTTCTTTTTTATCACCCGTTTAACCGCTTCGGGTGTACGACTATATGCAACATGTATGGCGGTTGCATACATTCTTGAATGGAATCTTATACAGGCGATTTTATTATTTACAATCGTCAGTATTATTTTCATCGCTTTCGGAGGTATCAAAGCGGTAGTCTGGGCGGGAGCATATCAGGCTTTGATGTTCTTTATAGGTGGAATTGCTCTATTAGTATATCTTCTGTTCCAAATGCAAGGGGGAATTACAACGATATGGCAAATCGCTCAGGACGCAGGCAGACTTAGTGTTTTCAAATTCGATTTCAATTTGAACGATGCCACTACCTTCTGGGCCGGAACAGCGAATGCGTTTTTCATCGGTTTAGCCGTATTTGGGACCGACCAGGAAATGATGCAACGGCTGCTCACTGTCGAAACCCGTAAAAAAAGCCAGCGAACAATGATTGCAACCATTCTCGGAGCTTTGCCGGTTCTTTGTCTTTATCTTTCAATAGGTACGCTGCTGTATGTATTCTACCGACAGAATCCTAATATCCCCGGGCCGGAACAGGCCAAAAATGTCCTTTCACATTTTATAACGAACTCGCTGCCTATGGGATTAAAAGGTCTTTTACTTTCGGTAATAGTTTTGGCCAGTATCGATTCACCTTTAAGCTCGCTTTCGTGTTCGTTTGTCACCGATATTTACCGCCCTTTGGTTAATAAAACCGCAAATGAAAGACATTATTTATTCGTTTCCCGCGCTGGTGTTATTGCATTCGGAATAATCCTGGCCCTTATCGCTTATTTATGCAGTCCGGTTGAAAATATTTTATGGTTTGCATTTCAGATTGTCTCGTTGACCGGTGGGGCTACGCTTGGAGTTTTTCTGCTTGGTTTATTAACCAAAAGTAAGGGAAATATATCTAATATAGCAGCTATGTCTTTTAGTACTTTTTTGACAACGGTGTTACTACTGCTTTCAAATTACGACTACATACACCTGGCATGGAGCTGGCTTATTGTAATCGGCACTGCTGTAACATTTATCTTAGGTTTATTACTTAGTCTAATACTTAACGAATAACTCGTGTTTTATCTATTATAAATATGCGAATTTATATCCAACCTAAAAAGATGCTTCGATATAACTCACAATATCCGATCCTACCACAGCCGAATTTCCGAACGATAATACTATAAATTATAATAATTAAGTCACGGATGAGTATTTATACTATAAGGTGTATTATTTCATAATTCTGGCAGGCACTCGAATCAAAGATAGAAATCGAGTTCCTATAAACGAACGAATATTCAAGTTATATTGTTAGAGAAGAACTATCATTAGGTTGTTTTAGCTTGTCCAGTATATTTTATTAAGGTATTATACAGAAACCATAGAATATTACGTCATACGTTTACAATCAAAGTAATTATAATTATATGAATAAAGTTCTAACTCAAAATAGAAATCTGTTAATTCAGCGGAGATAAATGATTATGAACATAACGACATTGAAAAAAATAATCAGGTTATCAATAGTTACTGTTATTACATGTACTTTATTTTCCTGCACTTCAAAAACTTCAGACAAATCAGTGGCTTTTTCTGTCCGGATAAAAGACAAGCCTTTGACATTTTGTAATCCCCTCAACGTGGCTGTCGGATCAGAAAGAGCACGCAGGCTCGGAGAGCCGGTCGTAGTTCTTCACCAGGATGATTATTATTTATTTACCGGTGGCGCGGGATACTGGTATTCCAATAATATGAGGGATTGGACATACGTTAGTGCTCCGAATTTCCCGAGGGGTGTTCCATCAGTTGCAACTGATGGTGAGACTTTATATGCATGTGCAATGAACTCAAGGAATGTTTTCTCAAGTACCGATCCTAAGTCCGGAGTATGGACGCAGGCTGGTACTTTTGATAGTGATAGATACGGCGATGCCGACTTGTTTATAGATGATGACGGCCGGTTTTATATGTACTGGGGATGGGCACAGCTTTTACCGGTTCGGGCTGTTGAACTGGATCCAAAAACCTTCAAGGAGATTGGTGAGCCGGTTACCTTATTTTTCAGTGACTATGAATCGCATGGTTTTGAGCGAAGAAGAAGCGAAGATGTGATATTTCCCTTTTTCAACCACAGGCCGTATTTCCCTGAAGAATTTCCATGGATAGAAGGACCGTGGATGGTAAAACATAATGGTAAATACTATCTGCAATACGCCGCAATCGGCCTGGAATTTGCGTC
>CAYVXS010000152.1:0-7106 GCA_964454885.1 uncultured Pirellulales bacterium | reverse complement strand
CCGTTCTTGAAGGAACGGGTTGAAGTAATCCCAAAGGTTTGTTCGGGTCTTTGCCGTCCATATTAACACGGTTCTGGTAACTGCGTTCGGCTAAAAGCTGCTGGTAGGAGACTAAAACAGTTTTCTCATCCATTTTGTCCGAGACGCAACCGGGCAATAAGAAAACAGAGGATAAAACCAATGGGATAAAAATGTTCACGTATTTATCGGCGGTTAAACTAATAAACCATATCGAATAACCATGTGTTTGAATGTGTTCGGTATTTTGGAATCTTCCCTGAATACTCATTACCAGAATTCCTCCATTTATTGATTTGAAGTTGGAAAAGTAACTTTTACCTGCTCACCGGCGGGGCGATTCGTCTTGTTCGGTACTTGAATGCGTACTTTTAACGTATCGCTACCGGCATCGGCAACTGCGGCAATATAAATAATGGTGCCCTCCGCAGACATCCTGCCCGGATCGGGAAATTCGACAATTGCCTTGTGGCCGTTTCTGAGGTTGGCTGTTTGATCTAATGGTACGGGAACATCTATCCACAAAGGGTCGATCCGGACAACTCTTATCACGTCTTCCAGTGCGTTTACCGACTCGCCTGTTTCTATTTCATCGGCTCCTTCGATGCTTTCGATCCTCCCGTCTATAGGGCTTTTCAAACTCATACGCTCGATCTGGAGCCTGGCTTCTTCGTATTTTCTCTGGGCCTGCTCGTTTTGAAATATAGCCAATCGAAGCGAAAGTTCGGCAATTTTTAAATTCAGCCTCGCATATTCCAGTTCAGATGGTGTCGTGGCTTTGGGATTTTCTTCACGCCTCTTAAGGTCCACGCGACTCTGGTCCAGTTTTGCTTCGCTTGCCTGTATTTGCGTTTTGTCTTTACTTTCAGCTTCGAGTTGTTCCAGCCGAACTTGTTCAACAGAATCATCCTGCTGAACCAGTACGTCCCCGACCTTTACCAGGTCCCCTTCCCTGTAATTTACCTTTGCAATGCGACCCGCCTGAACGAAAGACAGTGTTACATCCGCACTTGGTTTGGTAAATATTGGAATTCCTTCGTTTCCGAAACCTTTGCTTATAGACAAAGTACATACAATGAATAAGAATATGAATGTCCTTTTCATTTTCATATAATCACAACCTCCGTATTTTTCATGCAAAATTTAATCTTCCAATCTCTTTATTATCATTTGATTATATTATAACAAATCCGGCGATACGATTGTGGAGGTAATAACTCCGGCCGAAGTTCGTATAAAATAATAATCATATTGTCCGGAACAATTTTAAGACCGGTATTGCCCATATTAACAATATCGGTAAAGCATTAATTATTTCAGGTTAATTCAATCACAATATAAAGATATTATCGGTTAAACAAAGACCCCATTTCACAGAACTGCGGTATTTTATTTCGGTTAATTATGGGACATAGGCATATATCAATCCGATTAAAATTACATTTCTACGCTCTGTCACGATTGCTTATAAATTATTTATTTTCGTTATTATTACCTGTTGTCACTTTTATATGAGTCTGCATCAGTTATTATTTCAATTCCCGATAAAATCCTGATGGTTGTTTTTCAACTCGAACATTGAATATATTACCTATGTTGCCCCGGATATTCATATTGACAATTATTTGATGATTCTGTAAAACTAAACTAATATAGGACCTTCCGGGCAGGTAGAGAGAAGGTCATTGTTTTCTTGTCGAACTTTCTTTCGTATGGATTATACTCCAATCGGATTATTTTCGCGTTGTGTGGATAAATACTTTTTGGGATGAATTTGATTTGTTGCTCAAGAATAATTAATAAACTTTTCGATGATTATGCCAATCGAAAATGACAAACCCGACGGTAATATATTAACGGGTAACTCAATAAAGCCGGAGATTAAAAATGGATGATGGCCTTTTCGATTCGATGAATCCGATTGCAGTTCCAAGAAAAAAGGATTTGTTAATAAAAAAGGATTATGTCAGAGCTCTGCAGATTATCTATCGATGGAAAAATTTCCTGTTTGTAGTGATAACACTATGTTTTCTGGTGCTTCAAATATCCTTTTTGCTTGTTCACTATGGGTATATCGTAACCGGTGAAAATTATAATATCGAAGCGTTTCACAATATCATCATAACCGAAAAACAGCCTGCTATTTTTACTGAAAGGAACTTCGGAAAAGAACCGAAGGCGGGTGAATATTCAGACTCTGAAATAGAATTCGAGCATGTCATTTTAGTTATGAATATTACAAACACGATACTGATATTTTCTTCAGTACTGTATAGTTTTGTTATGTTCTGTGGTCTGGGAGCCTCGTTGGGAGGATATCTTGGGGGGCTGGTCAATATATCTCGTGCATGTGTTTATTCGTTGATTGTATTGATTTTGCTTCTGCCCTGGCAGGTTGTTTTTAAATACACCGTCCTCGGTGTCGTATATACACCTCGGGAACTGGTGATGTGGCATGTTATGAATATCACAGATATATTTGGTAAGGTTCTACTATATCTGCGTTTCACAGGATATCCAATTTTTGTTTTCGTTCTTTTAGTACTTGCACAGTTTCAGAGTTTATTGTGGAGCAGGGCTGTTATTCGGAAGCTTGACCAATAAGTGTGGCTATATATATAGAGCACGAGTGGTTATTTTTTAATACTGTAAAATCAAACCTATATAAAATCAGTGGGGGTAAATTATTGACCATGAAGTTTATTGATATGTATTCCGAGCAGGTATTTTAAAGGATATTACCTGTATATAGTCATTTAATTTTTTTACTATATTTATTTAAAAATCCTCTTTTTTTATAAAAAACCTTGGATTATAGTTTCTGAATTAGGTATAAATCACACTACAATAGACAAAAACAAAGGAATATGTTACAATCTTAAGTGTGAGTATATGCTCTTCGTTCCGACATATTATATATCGGAAAATTGAGATCATAATAGGGAGAGCAAAATGGGACCGGAAAAATGTCTATTTTGCGGGCAGGAAATTGACAGCGAGGCCACTAAGTGTTTCTTCTGTGGAGCGGAGCTGGACGAAGATTCTATTGCCAAACGTCTCGAGCAGCTTCAGATTGAGGATAGTAAAGCTACCGTTGAAAAAGTAAAGTGTCCGTTCGGTTTACAAGTTATAGTTTTTGTCCTGATCTGCATTGCCCTTTTCTCTGGCAAGTCTGTGAGGAAATCAGGATTGAGTAAAGCCGGCCCGCCGGAAGGATCGGAAATTCGTTTGAATGCGAAAGTCACTTTTACCGGGGCGCAGTTTGTAATATACAATAACGACACTTTCGATTGGACTAACGTTGATTTTCGGTTGACGCTGGAAGATGCCGGAGACAACTTTAATCTTAGTGTTCCTATAATACCTGCGGGGAAAAAACGAATTGTGCGAGCATCGGAGTTTATCAGCAAAAACGGCTCCAGATTCAATCCATATACGATGAAACCGAAAAGATTTCTGGTTTGGTGTGAGGCCCAGGACAGGAAAAACGGGACTTATTTCGCCGGGTGGAAATAAGCTCTAAAATGGTTATTGCTAAGACTAATTCCCGGTAGAGCTATATTAATTCTTCCAAGAAAAGTATTTCACAAATCATTTAGAGAAATCACCCTTATCACAGCTTCAGACTATAATAAAATTATCGAAAAAGCTTGCATTTTATGTGATTCTATTCTGACTTTTGATTATCGATTAAATCTATCAGCCCCATTACCGCCGCCCGCTTGACAAGGTCAACCAAATTATCGACACCGAGTTTATGCATAATACGGGCGCGATGCACTTCGATTGTTCTAACGGAACGATGGAGTATGTTGGATATTTCTTTACTGCTTTTACCTCCGATGACCAGTCTTAATATTCTCACCTCACTTTTTGTTAAAGGTTTGTCTTTCATGAAATCAAGAACTGGATTGCGTTTCATTAAAGATTTGATTTTTCTTAAAAAAGTTTCTGTTTCCAGAGGTTTTTCGATGAAATCCACGGCCCCGGCTTTAACTGCGGTGACAGCCGTAGGGATATCACCGTAACCGGTTACTATTAAAACAGGCAGCCATGGAGCAAGACGTTTGGCTTCTGTTAAAAGCTCTATGCCGTTCATTCCAGGCATCTTTATATCGGTGATTAGTAAATCACATTTTTGTATCTCCAGTTGTTCGAGGCAGTCCGAAGCACTTGCGAAACAACTGACTTTAGAGCCGAGCTGTTCGAGAGTTTCACCGACTACCTCGCGGACCTTCGGTTCATCGTCAACGAAAAAAATATGTCGATTGATATAACTAATCATTGTCGCCTCATTAATCTATCTCATCGTCATTTATAGGCAAAGTGATAACAAAAGTAGTTCCTTTGCTCAATTTGCTCTCGACGTGAATTTTCCCGCCCGATCGTGATACGATATCCTTCACGATGCAAAGCCCCAGCCCCGTACCCTTGCCGGGGGATTTGGTTGTGAAGAACGGCTCGAAGATTCTCTCCAGATTATCAGGGGGGATACCGCCGCAATTGTCGCGGAAACTCAATTCGACACACTTGTCTTTTACTGAACCACTTATAAAAAGCTGTCGATTTTTTTTGTTTTGTTCTGCCTGTAAAGCATTGTCAACCAGTGAAAAAAACAGTTGTTCCATGTCTTTTTCATTTGAATATATATGCGGTAGTTCATCCATACCTTCGAGAAGGATGGTTAAACCTGCCTGCTGGGCACTTTCATTGAATATATTCACAATTTGCAGAGCAACGTCCTCAAGATTGATTTCCGTGGAAATTTTACCTGATGACTTTCTTGCGAAATTGCGTAATCTGTTTACTACTGAAGTAATATTTGTTACTTCAGTCAGACATTCTTTGAGTTTTTCCGCTACAGTTTCCTGTGTATAGGATGTTTTTAGTTTTTTTAGTGCATTTTCAAGCAAAAGGCGGATTACGGTCAAAGGCTGTGTCAGTTCATGAGCGGCAAAAGCACTTAGCGTTCCGACCGAGGCGAGCTGCTCGGTCCGGGCCATTTCTTCCCGGTATTTGTCAAGCTCCTGTTGTGCCTTCTTGAATTCGGTGATATCTCTTGCCAGGATCAACGCTGCCGTTACCTTCCCACCGGCGTTTCTTAACGGCTCGATGGTTGTATTGTACCATCGTGGTCTTCCCCGAATCTCAGTTGTGTTAAACCGATTCATTCCCTGCCCCGTTTTTATTACGTTCCGTACATTAGCTATCTGGAGGTCGGCAATATGTTTCGGGAACAGGTCCCACATTGTTGTTCCCGTGTAATTTTCGGGATCGACCGATAAACGCTTTGCTGCTGTTCTGTTCATAAACAGGAACGTACCGTTTTCGTCGATAGTGGCGATGGTTTCGCCGGCACTTTCCACGAGTGTTCTGTACTTTTCCTCACTTTCACGGAGAGCATCGGCGGATTTCTTACGTTCGGTTACATCCGTCGAAACTTCGAGACAGGCGAAAATCTTTCCGTTGGCGTCTCTCATTGGATTGGCAATATTCTCCAGGTATATAATTTCACCTGAAGGTAACATTACTTCCCTCTCCGAAATATGGGATTTGCCGTCTTTATATGCGAGTTCTGCGGGACAACCTTCGCATATGCTGTTTTTTCTCTCATAAGCAGTATAGCATTTCTCTCCTATTTTA
Organism: uncultured Pirellulales bacterium; assembly: GCA_964454885.1. Classification (GTDB taxonomy): domain Bacteria; phylum Planctomycetota; class Phycisphaerae; order Sedimentisphaerales; family Anaerobacaceae; genus JAFGPS01. The sequence continues at coordinate 1,445 of CAYVXS010000152.1, read as the reverse complement.
TTACCTAATAGTTTTGTTATAGATTCGTTTTGATAAATAATCGTATAATCTAAGTCGCGGATGGTAAGAAAGTTATCCATTACTTCCAATATGGACTGGAGTCTGTTTTTCTCCTTAAAAAGCTCTTCCTCCATCTTCTTGTGTTCAGTGATGTCGATAGCCGTGCACGCCATAAACTGAGGCTGGCCTTTGCTGTTTCTTATAAGAGTACCGTTCATTAAAGTACAGATATCTTGACCGGTTTTTCCTGTGCAACATACCTCTTCGGCGACATAATTGCCTTTTTCCATGAGTTGTTTGTTTAGCCTGTTTACATCTTCCAATTGTTTCTGGTTGTAGATAGAGGAAAGATTCTTGCCGATAATCTCTTCTGAATTAAGCCCGAATATTTGTGTCATCGAATCATTAACATATGTAATATCGCTATTCAGGTCGCATATACCCACACCATAACCGGCTCTGTCTGCAATCGCCTTGAATTTTTTAAGTCCCTCTTCCGCTTTCTTGCGTTCTGTGATGTCGATGTTTGTTCCAATCATCCGCAGCGGTGTACCTTCATTATCGAATGACACTATTTTTCCGCGACCTAAAATCCATTTATAATCACCTTTTTTTGTTTTGAGTCGGTACTCAATCTCAAATGGGTCTGCTTTTCTGTTTTTTTTGTGTTCTTCAATGATATCTAAGACCGATTGTTTATCGTCAGGATGAATTCGTTTTTCCCACTCATCCTGTGATGAGGTCAGTTCGTGCGGCTGATAGCCCAGCATCGTAGCATGGCGGGGATTTCTATAGACTTCGTTTGTGACCATATTCCAATCCCACAGGGCGTCGTTGGTGGCATCCATTGCCAGACGGAACTTTTCCTCGCTCTGCTTCAGTGCGTCATCAGCCTTTTTATGCTCAGTGATATCCAGCCCATACACGTTCACAAAATCAGTATCATGTATCGGTGCAAAAACAAGATCATAAATTTTGTCTAAACATATTAGTTCGCTGTGCTGAGGTTTTCCTGCCTTAAGTGACTCTGCGACAAGGTCATATATATTTTCTGGCACTTTTTCCCCATCCCGGCGGTTCCAGTGTTGAAGTAGAGTGGAACTTGCCTCATTGACATAATTAATTGTTCCATCTTTGAAAACTCTTAGAACAGGGTTCGGGTTTTCCGAAGGAAAATTAGCTAACATCTGGATATGTTCAATCGCTTTTCTGCGATCCGTGACATCTCTGAAGATGCCCATAAGATATTTCCTGCCGTCTAATGTTACAGGCAGAGAATTAACATCCGTGTAAATAATTCTTCCATCTTTTCTCTTTACCGGGATATCTTTGGCAAGACTTGTTTCCCCTCGTACCTGTTTGTTGAAATATTCTATCACATTAGCCAGGTCTTTATCGGGATGAATATCTGTAACTCCGAAACATTACATTTCTTCCGAGTTGTA
>CAYVXS010000151.1:0-7109 GCA_964454885.1 uncultured Pirellulales bacterium | reverse complement strand
CCAGACCACGAGCGGCGTCTTGCCTGTTCCGCCGAGAGTTATGTTACCGATACTTATCACGACGGCTTTATTATGATGTGTTTTGAGAACATGCCAGTTATATAATAAATTTCTCAGTCTGATTATCATTGAGTATATTTTAGCCGCTATAGCCAAAGCTGCTCTAAGCACAATCGCTGTCCAGCCTTTTAAGTGACCTGAGACCAGCTTGTAATAAAAATTTTGATTCATATTATCAGACCTTTAATCCTGTGTGAAGATTTTGTTAATAACAGATTACAATGAAGGTCCATTTTTCGCCACAAAAAAGAGTTTTATTTATTAAACAATCATTTGTGCAATCTGTGTTGGTTAGTATGCCTTAGCAGGTCTTTATATAGGACGGTTCTTTTTCGTTTTAAGAAGGATTTTATCCGGAGACGGTTTTTCACATATTATGAGCATAAGAATAACAGTCGAATTCGATACAATGGTTTAGGTGAATGCCGGGATGGACGATTTAATATACATTGAAATATATGCAGGTAGAAGAATTTGTGCTTTAAATTGCTGACAAGTAGAATTGATTGAAATTCCTGTTGAATTGCATAAACAAATGGGATTAAGTATTATATATTCAACTATAAAACAAGCTATCAGTGACATGACGATAAGGCGTAAACTGATATCGATGATTATGGTGGCTTGTACCTCCTCATTAATTCTGGTTGGTGCGGTGTTTATCATTTGGCAGTGGTTCAGTCTTCGTCATTCGATGGTGCGAACTTTATCGACACAGGCAAAAGTCATCGCCGATAACTGTAAGGCATCGATAACTTTCGAGGAGCCTAAGGATGCGAATGACGTGTTGAAAGCATTGAGAACGGAATCTACAATTGTTTTTGGTGGGATATATACTATCGAAGGGGATATTTTTGCAAGTTATTATCGTAGCGATCAGAGCCAAAATATTTCCTCGGTTAAAATTCAAATGGCCGGATACGTTTTCAATAATAACCTGTTAACCGTATTCGAACCTGTTTCCGTCGAAGGCAGGAACGTCGGTATAGTCTGCCTGCGTTCCACGTTATCTGATTTATATCTGACGCTAAAGCGCGATATTGCCGTGGTGATTGGGGCGTTATCGATCATTACTCTGTTGATATTTCTCGTATCGGCTGAACTGCAGAAAATTATATCGGTCCCGATTCTGGATCTGGCCGAAGTTGCAAAAGTGATATCGGAAAAGAAGGAATATTCCATCAGGGTAAATAAAAGCAGTAAAGACGAACTTGGTTTGCTTATTAAAGCATTTAATGAAATGCTTGCTCAAATTCAGCAAAGAGATCTGGCCCTGGTTAACGCCAACGAGCAATTAGAGAAAAAAGTCGAAGAACGCACCGCGGACCTGAAAGAAGAGGTTTCCGTGCGTCGAAAGGCGGAAAACGAACTTGCGAATGCCGTTAAAAAACTGACGATTTCCAACAGGGAGCTTCGGGAATTTACACGTATTGCGGCCCATGATCTGCAAACTCCGCTGCGTTCGATTGGGATATTATCCGATTGGATTTCGGAAGATTATGCGCGCAGGTTCGGTGATAAAGGTCATATTAATGCGAAATTGCTCGTAAGCAGGGCAAAGCGAATGAGCCGGCTTCTGAATGCAATTATTCAGTATTCTGAAATATCCCTTGTTGACAGAAAGCAGGAGTGTTTGGACTTAAATGATATATTGTCCGATGTTATGGCGAATATCGAAGTGCCCGAAGGTATTGAGATAATAATCGAAAACAAGCTGCCCGTTGTTATGGGTGTTCCTAAGTTTATACAACAGGTTTTTAACAACCTAATATTGAATGCCATAAGATATATGGGCAAACCCGATGGTTTTGTAAAAATAGGATTTGTCGATGATGGTGAATTCTGGAAATTCAGCGTTACTGATAATGGTTCGGGTATAGAGGAAAAGTATTTTTCAAAAATCTTTGAAATTTTCCAGATGTTGTCATTGCGGGATGAGACGGAAAATATCGGAATCGGTCTTTCCATTGTTAAAAAAGTCGTCGAGTTATACGAAGGCCGGGTCTGGGTGGAATCGGAAGTCGGCAAAGGGAGCACATTCTTCTTTACCCTGCCGAAACTAATGGTGGGAGTTAAAAAGGATCTTCGGATTTTAGCCGATGTCGCTTGTTGATCTGCGCCCGATTAACCATTTAGGTTGTCCGGCCATTGCATCGGATGTTTGATTCATTTCCTAACTGTTGGAGCGGGGCGATCAATTTTTGTCATACCTGTTTAGTCCGAAAGTTTTTCCAATAAAAACTCGGTGGCTTGTTCACAAGTCACTCCATTTCTGCCGCCGTTCGGTACTATATTAGCCGCAGTGAGCTGATCGAGTGCTTTCAGGATATTTTTCTGGTGGTTCGTATAGCCTATGAAGCCAAGCAATTCGCCGGTTGCTTTCACTACCGCCACCGGAGATGCGAAATGTCCTCTGTTCTCTTTTATCATGCGAGTCCCCGTACCTCCGCCGGCTTCGAACATTCCCTGGTTAAAGCTCACATTAGCCGAGCCTACGCCGCCGATTCCGCCGACATACATACCCGCTTCGTCGCCGGCCATATCTCCGACTATATTGTTACATACCATTGAGGTGAGTTTGAAGGTTTTGCCGGTTTTTTCGCCTTTCATGGATTTGATTTTCTCAGGTTGAGTGACTGTGTATGAAAAATCGTCCGGTTTTACGCCGAGATAATCGATTTCGGGGAAATTCTCGTCAATATAAGCCCTGGCCCAGTTGAGACCGGCTGCATCGGGTCTGATTACATTGTCCTTGAAATTGAGTACGACGAAGTTATTATTGCATTTTTTTGCATGAAGGCAGGCCAGATGTGTCAGCCTGTCGATGTCGATGCGAGCCTGCGGCCAGAAACAAAGGGCGTATTCTTCGCGGCCGCTAATTGCCATCATTCCCGCAGATTTGGCATCCTGGTAGGGTGTTCCAAAGTTGCAGCGAAAAACCGTAAAATCTATTCCCTTTTCATCGTTATTAATCCTGCGTACACAGGCAAAAAGATCCATGTATTGCCTCATCCACACATTTGCGCTGGGAACGTTCGGATATTTGGAGCTGTCCGGTGTTTCGAGGGGCATTTTTAAGATTACATCACATTGGTCGATAACCTCGATGGAAGCCGGAGGTGCAACTACATCAAGCTCAATTCTTTTTTCGATAGTAAGATCGGGGATCTCTACTATTATAATCTTTCCTGAGGTTATTTCATCGCGGAGCAGGTTTTCCAAAATCGTTCTGGCGGCTCTTGCGACAATCGGGCCGATTCCGTCACCGGTAGCAAAACCTATTTTCAGCGGACGTTTCTTTCCAAGATCGACAGGTAAGAATTTACCTCTCGATTGCATTGCTTTCAAAACGCGGGCTTTTTCTTTTTCCAATAGTTCAGCCAATGCTTCAAAGGGATTGTAGCTGCCTTCAAAAATGTTCGAAAATTCAACCATTTCGATTTTCCAGTACAATATTTATTTTTAATGTCAATTAATCGTCAATACAATATTACAGGTGGCCATTCGTTGCCTGCTTCGAATGTTAATAATAAGAGGGGCAGTATAAAAAGTAAATCACTATCAAACAAGGGATAATATTCAAAATTGAAAAAAATCACCATTACATTATAAAATAATCCACATTTAATTTCGTTCAGGGAGGTTAACATGAAATTATTTCTTGTCCAACATGCCAAGGCGGCTTCGAAGGAAGTCGATCCGGATAGGCCGCTGACCGTCGAAGGTCGCCTTGATATACGAAAGGTCGCCGCATTTATAGAACCTTTGAATCTTGCCGTGGATAATCTCTGGCACAGCGGAAAAAACCGTGCCCTCCAGACGGCGGAGATTTTAGCAAAGGTTATTACGGTCGAGAACGAAATGGCTGCCCACGACGGCCTTGCCCCAAATGATGATATTCTGGCAATAAAGGACAGTATCGTTTTTGCAGGACAGGATATTATGATTGTCGGCCATCTGCCTTTTGTGGCGAAGCTCGCCTCCTTGCTTCTAACCGGCTCCGAATCATCCGGCTCAGTAGCATTCAGGCAGGGCGGCATCGTGTGCTTGAGCTGCGAAGATGACAACCGTTGGCAAATTAACTGGATGATAATACCGGAACTTCTCACCTGAAATCAAATTGTGCTATTGTATCGCCTTGATTTTTTCCTCCAGCTCATCAATGCCGAAACCTTCGGCGGTGACGATGTGATTTTTATCAGTAAGAATCAACCAGGGCAGGGATTTGACGCCCCATGCGAGTTGGATTTTTTCTGAATCACCTTCAATTATTCCAACCGCGAAGGGGATGTTATTTTCCTTAATCCATTCATTAAGCTTTGCCTTTTCGACCATCGAGGTTTGAACGGCAATAATCACTACATCTTTTGCCTTTAGCTCTTGTGCTCTTTTGCTCAGTTGTAATATGTAATTCCTCGACGGCCGCTGCTGGTAATCAAAAAAGCATACCAACACTACCTTATCGTCGGCACCGTTTGATTGTAGGTCGATTCCGAATTTTTTCAAATCCGGAAGTGTTTTATTTAATAAAGAGGGGGGTACTAATATTCTCCCGGTTACAGTACCTGCTTCGCTGCTGAGTTGGATCTTGTATGTTTCGCCGGGTTGAGGCTCAATATAAACAGGATTCAACTCCTGTGATTCTATAATTCTATTGATGTACAACGGGACTGCTGGTATGTAATCGATGGTGAAATTCTTTTCACTGTAAGAAATCCTGTCAAACAACCACCTTATTCGCTGAGATTGTGATTCCTCTGCGGAGAGTGCGGGATTGACCGAAACGATAAATTCGCGGTCGTCTTGTTCAGAAGCGACACAAGTCCCTTCAATTCTGGCCCAGGGACTGAGCTGGAGTTGTGAGTCGTTTTTAAGATCCCTCGATTCAACGGAAGCATATCCTTTTTCATGTATGGTAACGATTAGCCCGTTATCTCTGCTCGGAGGCAGTTTAAATCGGCCAACTGAATCCGTTTGAACAATATATTCCGCTTGCTGTGAGAATCCTCTTCTGTCAAACTTTCCTTTATTGATATATGCTTTTTCTTCAGGCCCGACCCATCCAACCTCTGCTTCGGCGACCGGCTTGCCTTCGTTATCGATAACTACTCCTTTCCAGGGTTCAGCTTTTGTCATTCGTATCAAGCATGGCTCATTTTTTTCACCCAATCGAATCGGCGGGGCGGTTTCTGCAAGATATCTGTCCGCTTCCACTCTAAGGCAGCAGATGCCATCAAAAGGATATGTAATCCAGTAACCGCTCCATGTTTTTGTAAAAGTTCCATCTTCGGATGTAACTTTCTGCTTCGATCTGCTCCAATCAATCGAGTCTTCGGATACGGAAGACTTGATTCCATTTGTCAACAAGAATTTCGTAATAGGCTCTTCAGTTTCACTATCGATGACTTTTCCGGTAAATACAGGCGTTCGATACATCACAATTCTATCGACTTCTGATAAATCTTCCGGAACTTCTTTGGAAAAACCATTTAAACCACTGTTCCTCTTGCCAAAATCCAGTCGAATCTTCCCTTCATCCGGCAGATTTTCAATTTTGAGATATCCCTGTGCATCGGTTCGAGCAATCCGGGTGAACGATTTTCGCAAGTTGCCAATTCTCCATTCATCAACGTCAATTTTCACCGCTTCAATTGGACGGCCATTGACATCCACAACCTGCCCCGTATATGTTTTGCCTATGTTTAATACAACCTCAACCGGCTCCATCTCCTCGCGAATATCAATGGAAATAATGCGAGGGGCATATCCATTGGCGGAAACGACAATATCCATTCTCTCGGCAGCTAATCCTCCCACACGGAATGACCCGTCAGCTATAGTACGCGGCGTTTTGCAATTTTCAATCACTTCACTGTAAGGAGTCCATCCTTCTCCCCCTCCCGTATCAACGAGGGCATTTTCAACAGGCTCTCCTTGTTCGTTTTTAACTATGCCTCGAAACGGCAAACCCCGCCTCATCACCAATACGTTCGTGCCTTTGAGAAGCTCGTCCGTGGATACCCTTTGCCATGATTGCTTGATATACTCCGGATGTAATAAGTCAATTGTAAAATCAGAAAGGCCTATGGGGATCCGCCGCTTCCATCGGCCATCTTCATCCGTCATGACGTTCCTAATCCATATTGACATATATCTCTTTATCCGAAAGCTCAATTGCAATTTGACTTTTGATATAGGCTCACCCTGTTCGTTGACGACCCGGCCGCTGTAAAGAACTTTCCCATCGTTCGTTTCTTCGGGTTTTCCTTCTCCAATGACCAATCTTGGCATCTGGACAAAGATTTGGTTATCCGGCAAATCAAGAGCTTGGGTCACATACTTTTTTTCAGTTTCATTGGCATCGGCAAGTCTTGCCTGGACACTAAGACCCAAGCCGCATGGAATGCTGGACTCGTAATTTCCGTATTCGTCTGTCTCTCCATAGCATTGAGAGCAATATGTCAGGCCCTCTGTTGTTCTGATAATCAGTTCGACCTTTCTCTGGATTGCTCCTTTTCCATCGGGCTTGACAACGCGGCCTTCCACACTGGCTTCGTTGAAATTGAGAGTCACTCGAAGAACGCCACCATTATAATTATCCGGAATTGTGAATAATCCCATCGCTTGTGATGCTTGTGAATAGACCAGCCAACTTTTTTGCTCGGGCCGAACTCTTTCCAGGACAAACTGCCCCTGTAAGTCACTGCGTATTCCATCCCAGATATTCGTCGATTCCGGTGTGATATAAACATTCCCGCGAGACCGTCCCAACGGATCAGTCACAAAGCCTCTGACAGTATAAGTTGCCTGATTAACCGAATTCGAATCAAGTAAGGCGATTGAGGAGTTGGGCAAACAAGTTAGAAGTGCCGAAAATACAACGATTGTTTTTTTCGAATGCATGATTATTCTCCGTTGTCATGATTTAGCACTGAATTATCTCGTTTAGCTCATCGAGACCGAAACCTTCAGCGGTGACTGCATGCTCCTTGTACTTTAGAATCAATAGCGTCTATTCGTGTCTCAGTGACTCAATCGGGTCCATGCCG
>CAYVXS010000150.1:0-7148 GCA_964454885.1 uncultured Pirellulales bacterium | reverse complement strand
TACCACATATTGCTGTTGTGGATTTTGTTTATTTTCGCCGTCGATAGTGATACCGGTGCCGTTCATAAGCACGAAATCTCCCGCACTTCCTGCTTTCAACTGGCATTCTATAGCTTTTGGCCAGATTTTATCCGGCCCGGTCGTATTAAGCAGCACACCGCTGTTAGCCGGCTCATCCGGCCAGCGCCATTCCACGTGAAGATAATAATTTTCATATTTTTTCTCAGTCCGCATATACCCGTTAGGCTTTCCGGTACAGTGTATGACTCCATCGGCAACCGTCCAGATATCGAGCACATCTATATTTTCCTCGGTTATAAAAAGGTTCCAGCCTGTGAAATCCCTGCCGTTCCAGAGCAATACCCGGTCTTTTTTTGCAGCCGGTGCCGAAGTGCTTTCGCAGCCGGCCTGAATTAACAATAACGATAAAATAAATCCAATAATTAAGAATACACATGAAAATCGCCTCATTGTCTTGAACTCCTTTACTTGATTTGTGACCATAATTTATGTTACAAAGCACTTTTAGCTCTCAGTTTTGCCTTATATCTTCGAAAATGCTGAATTTATCTGATTTATGTCTTTTTGGCAATATATATTTCCTGTCGAAAAGGCAGTGGAAAAAGTTAATTTTGGCTTGACAAAGAGGCTCTAATTTAATATTAAAGCTGTTTTTGGCAACTTTATCAAAGAATTAAAATTGTAGTTTTGCCGCGTCAGAACAGTAATTTTTGACGCTGGGCAAGCAGGATAAAATACATTGTGGAGTAGTAATTAATGTTACCGGTAAAAAAGATAAGTAAGTGCAGAACCCGCACCCGCAGAAGCCACCATCGGCTTAAAGCCACAAACTATTCGGTTTGTAAAAAATGCGATCAGGCCAAGCTTCCTCATGCGGCTTGCGATAATTGCGGATACGTCAACCCGAAAATCACGCTGAAGCTCGGTAAGGAGTCTGAATAAGGACGGCTCAAGTATGCGAATAGCAATTGACGCAATGGGAGGCGATAACGCACCGGATGCAATTATCGCCGGTGCACTGGAAGCGAAAGAGCTGCTTGCCGCAGACGACGAATTGATACTTGTCGGCCCTGAAGAGACGATAAAGGCGCATTTGCCGTCCTTTAAATCCGGAAAAGCCGCAATCAGCATCGTACATGCCCCCGATGTAATAACCATGGGTGAGGTTCCCATAGAGAGTCTTCGAAAGAAACCGAAAAGTTCTATCGCCGTAATAGCCAAATTAGCCAAAAGAGACCAGGTCGATGCGGTTATATCCGCCGGTAATACTGGGGCCTGTGTAGCAGCTTTCCAGATGAGGATGAGAAATCTTGATGGCGTAAACAGGCCGGGCATAGCTGTAGTATTTCCCACGCCGGGGGGACCGGTTACCATTTGCGATGTCGGTGCAAATATCGCCTGCAAGCCGATACATCTTTATCAATACGGAGTAATGGCCAGTATTTATTCGAGAAACCTGCTAAAGATTGAAAATCCGAGAGTCGGAATTATGAGTATCGGCTCCGAAGAGGCAAAAGGTAACGAAGTCGTCAAAAAAGCGAGGGAATTATTCAAAACCGATAAGCGGATGAACTTTATCGGTAACATCGAAGGAAGGGATATTTTCCAGGGGACATGTGACGTTGCTGTTTGCGAAGGTTTCGTGGGCAACGTAATCTTAAAACTCACCGAAGCCCTCGTCGATGGTCTTTTCAGAGCAATAAAGCATGAGCTGATGGAGGAAAAGCTCCGGCTTGCCATGAAGTTCAAACCCGTAATGATGAGAATTTATAAAAAATACGATTACAATGAGTACGGCGGAGCGCTGCTGCTGGGAATAAACGGTACGGCTGTTATCTGCCACGGTTCGAGTCAGAGCAGAACTATAAAAAACGCAATTTTAGCTTCCAAAAGATTCTACACGGAGAAAATTAACGATAAGATTACTGAATATCTTTCGCGGACACAATTATGCGCCTCGTCGCAAATTGAAAATTCCCGCGAACTTGCATAAGGACCACGGATGAATAACCCAACTAATGGTTGCCCCCCTGCCTATCGCGCAGTCATCACCGGATATGGCTCATTCGCACCGGCGAAAACTCTGACAAACGACGAACTCGCAAAGATTGTGGATACCTCCGACGACTGGATCACGACAAGGACCGGCATCAAGGTTCGTCACATTACAACGGAAAAAGAAAGTACGGCATTTTTAGCAACCAAAGCCGCCAAAATCGCACTGGCCGAGGCAAAGCTCGATCCGAAAGACCTCGAGCTTATTATCGTAGCCACGATTACTCCGGAAATGGTCTTTCCTTCGACCGCCAGCTTCGTGCAGCGGGCACTTCATGCGGATAAAGCATGGGTATTCGATCTTGCCGCCGCCTGCAGCGGGTTTGTTTATGGTTTGTCCATCGTACAGCAATTTATAGAAAACGGCAGATTAAATAACGCCCTCGTTATAGGCGCCGAAACCCTGACTAAAATTACCGACTGGACGGACAGGACAAGCTGCATCCTGTTCGGAGACGGTGCCGGGGCTTTCGTACTCGAACGAAAACAGGACGGCAAAAAGGGGATCATATACAGCACTATGCACTCGGACGGAGAGCGCTGGGAAGCATTGAACTGCCAGGCTTACGGCTCACGTCACCCGGCGGCAAAAGAACTGGACGATCCCAAGAAAATCTATATGCAAATCAAGGGCCGTGAAGTTTACCAGCAGGCAATTCGCCGGATAGTCGAAACTGTGAACCATTGTCTGGACCAGTGTGGATTGAGCCTCGATGATATCAGTATGTTTATTTCACACCAGATGAATGCAAGGATTATCGAATCGGCGGCAAAACGGCTGAACCTGCCCAACGAAAAAGTATATATTAATATTTCCGAATACGGCAATACATCAGCGGCCTCGGTCCCTATCGCTTTCGACGAATGTGCCAGGAAAGGAGCGATTAAGCGAGGTGATATTGTCATTCTGGTTGCTTTCGGCGCCGGTTTGACATGGGGCGCAAATGTAATCAAGTTTTGATTGTCACAGGAGTATTCAGGTCATACCAAAGGTCATACGAAGAGAACGATTATGAAAACGGCATTTTTATTTCCGGGTCAAGGTGCTCAGGAAGTCGGAATGGGCGCTGATATCGCCCGGTCATTCGAGAAGGCGGCGGATATTTTCAAAAAAGCAAATGAGATACTCGGATTCGATTTGTCCGGCATCTGTTTCGAAGGTCCAGCCGAAGAGCTTAACAGCACAGCAATTTCCCAGCCCGCGATTTTTACAATGTCCGCGGCCATACTGGAAGTCCTCCGGGCGGAACTCCCGGCGGATTCTTTTCGGGCGGACGTAACCGCAGGCCTGAGCCTCGGTGAATATACGGCACTTTATGCCGCCGGAGTGTTCAGTTTCGAGGACGCCCTGGTTCTCGTGAATAAACGCGGACAGGCCATGCAGGAAGCCGCCGATGCAAATGGTGGTTCGATGGTCAGCATTATTGGACTGGACGAAGAGAAAGTCCACCAGCTTTGTGAGAAGGTTATTGCCTCCGAAGATGAATACGAGGACGAAGAAGAATACGACGTAAGACTTTTAGAGCCTGTGAACTTCAACTGCCCCGGCCAAATTGTCGTTAGCGGTACGAAAGCAGCCTGCAAACAGGCCAAGGAGCTGGCCGTTAAATACGGGGCAATAAAAGCCGTCCGGCTGGATGTGGCCGGCGCTTTTCATACCGAAATGATGTCCGGAGCCGCCGAGGCACTCAGGCAGGCACTTTCAAAATGTGCAATTGCGGAACCTTCCCGAACCAGGACAATTGCCAATATCAATGCCGACTACTACCAAAGTGGCGAAAAAATTGCTGAAGGACTGGTAAAACAACTCACCAGCCCGATTCTCTGGCAAAAGTGCATGGAGCGGCTGTTGGTTGACGGTGTCGAAGAATTTTATGAGATCGGTCCCGGCAGAGTCCTGACTTCACTGATGAAAAGAATCAGCCGGAAAACGAAAGTGATTAATGTCTCGTCTGCCCAGTCTCTAAATGAAATCATAAAGCACTAACTATCGTTTGCCCCGCTTGTATTCGGCGTAAACATTCCTGTATGCTCCCTCTTTTGCAATTGCTGCATGTCTGTCTCGGGTATATTTCTGCGGTGTAATTAGTGTGGTGGTGATCATTTAAATCGCTTATCATACAGGGGTATTTCTCAAAAGACAGGATACTACCTATGACCGAAAATATAGAAATCCAGACAAAACCAAAATCTTCAGGGTTGGTTGTCATTCGAGCGGTTTTTCAATTTATTTTCTCTATTATTATCACCGGAGGATTTTTATTTTTATCCGCCGGGTCTATAAAATGGCCTCGTGCATGGATTTATTTGTGTCTATGGACAGTGACACTTTTAGTTAATCTAATCGTCCTGTTCAAAACGAATCCGTCATTACTTGACACTCGAATGAAAAGGCGAAAGTTCGAGTCGAGATTCGATATGTTTCTAATGCTGTTTATAATGACACCGGCGTTGATGGCCGTACCAATAATGGCGGGCCTGGACGCCGTACGCTATCGCCTTTTACCGATTCCGTTCTGGATTGTACCCCCGGCAATGCTGTTTCATGTCGCCGGTAACACCATAATACTTTGGTCAATGGTAGTCAATCCGTACTCGGAAAAAATCATTCGCATCCAGAGTGAACGAGGTCATCATGTGATTACAACCGGGCCCTATGCCATTGTGCGGCACCCGATGTACGCCGGATTTATTTTATTGTTCCTGAGTATACCGCTGATTCTGGGCTCGGGCTGGGCATTTGTCCCCGTCACCGTTGCTTGTGCCGTCCTGATAATACGTACAATCTTCGAGGACCGTTTCTTAAAAAAGAATTTATCCGGCTATAAAGATTACATTCAAAAAACACGTTATATGCTTTTACCGGGAATATGGTAAAAAGCAAAGATAGTGCGAAATACCAAATTCATTCAAACTATCCGTTTGGTTTTTTGTCCTTGTGCGGCCAGGCGTATCTCTCGTATTTGCCGAACTCCGCATCTACTAAATTGCCGTCTTTATCCAGCACCGATTTGATCTGGCCAACATGGGAATCGACAAAAACAGCGTTGCATGTCCCGCTATTAAGATCGGTGCCTCTCGAGCCGTGGAAGGTTCCTAACCAGTCGTAGCCAAAACCACATAATGCATTGTCGTTGAGCACGATGGGATTACCCGGTCTTGCCCACATATTCTCCTCGGAAAAGAAAAAGACCTCTGCGTGGTTCCTTGTTACCTCGCTCAGCTTAACAGCGCCGCCACCGAGAGAGTCCGGTCCGTTCCAGCCGGGATAGCCCGATCTGCCTCCGAGCCAGGCGTTCATGCTATAGCTGAATTGAGGAATCACCGGTATGGAAGAATCGTGACTCGGATGGTCCTTGCCATAAGATTTTGCAAGAACCTTAAATGTAGGACATAGATGAACACCCTCATCTTTCAGGTAGGGCCAGAAAGGACCGTCCGGGGGATCCCTCGGATCGTGCCACCGGCAATAGCGCTGATATCCGGCGACAGGGTATTCGTCTTCAACGAGAGACCTCCAGGCCGACGGATACTTGCCGTCAAAGTCGTCGAGGTATATAGTCTGGGCCAGGCCGTACTGGCGAAGGTTGGACCGGCAGCCCATTTCCTTGGCCTGTTCTTTTACCCTCTGTAAAGCCGGCATCAATATACCCATAAGCAGTGCGATAATAGCAATCACAACCAGCAGCTCTATCAATGTGAATCCTTTCCGTTTGTTCTTGACGCTTTTCTTGGAATGCATAATATCCACCCTTTCTTTAATATTTCTCAGATTTGTACATACTCTACAGGCTTCGATTGAATATGAGAATACCAAATCTTTCCTGGAAGTTCAAGTATTTTTTTTACAAAATCCCTCTACCCCCCCCACCAATCACCTGTTATCTATGGTCTAATATTCGTAATATCACACATGCCCGGCGGTTTTAGCCTTTTTTAACCTGCTTTTTTACCTCATTGATGCTCTGCGCTGGTATGGTAACCGTTAAATGTGTCATTATAACCGAATGATATAGTAGCAAATCACCCCGAAAACAAGCATAAAACCCGGGGGCAAATCTTGCCCACGGTTCGTATAAAGCGATGTATTTATTAATTTCTTTACACAATAGTCTGGAATTGCTCCATACTGATAATCTTTAAGAAAATTATTGATTTTTCCATCCTGCTATGCGTTATTGTTTAATAGGAGCATAGGAACGGAAAAACCTCGATCAATTGAGAAGGGAGCTATTATGTTCAATCATTCTTATCTAAAAAACACGGCATTTATATTAACAATAACGATATTTTCCGCCGGTAGTGTTTGGGCGGCGGAGAATGAAAGCGGAGCGAGTAGCGGCCTGACAATGGAATTCGTAAGAATTCCCGCCGGTAGTTTTAATATGGGCTCACCCTCCACCGAAAAAGACAGAAATGACAACGAAGGACCGGTTCACGAAGTTCAAATCACCAAACCGTTCTATATGGGTAAATATGAAGTCACACAGGCCCAGTGGGAAGCTGTGATGGGAACGTCTTTAAATCAGCAACGTGACAAAGCAGGTATACGATGGCTTCTGAAAGGGATTGGCCCTGAGTACCCGATGTATTATGTCTCATGGGAGGAGGCGGTTGAATTTTGTAAAAGGCTCGGAGACGATTTTCGATTACCGACCGAGGCCGAGTGGGAATATGCCTGCCGGGCCGGTTCGCAGACTCGCTTTTATTATGGTGATGACTCCGATTATACACAATTTGACCAATACGCGTGGTACTATGGCAACAGCGACAACAAAACCCATCCGGTTGGCAAAAAGAAGCCAAACTCCTGGGGTCTTTATGATATGTATGGTAATGTCTCAGAGTGGTGCTTTGAACAATTTAAGATAGGTGGTTACGAAGTTAATGAAAATATCGATAAAATAATAACTATAGTAGGAAATCCTCATGTTGTTCGAGGGGGTGATTGGCTTGAGAAATCTGAGAAATGCCGCTCTGCAAGTCGCTATCCTGGTAGAAATAGGAATGATATAATCGGATTTCGTGTTGTATATGCAGGTGATACAAAAAACGGCAAGGAAGTTCTTAAA
>CAYVXS010000149.1:0-7241 GCA_964454885.1 uncultured Pirellulales bacterium | reverse complement strand
ATCCCAGATAAATCCGAAGTCTTCTCCGGTTAATTTTTTTAGTGAATCATTTGCCCAATATCGCGTCGTATTCATACCTCTATCAACATAATCTATTCCAACATGTACAGACTCATCAGACAAGGCATCGATAAGATACGGTACTGAATTGATATTACCATGAGTTCCAAGATATCTTGCTGCAAATGCTCTGAGGGTTTTCTGGGGACCAATCAACGACTGATAAATTAAATTCAAATCGATTTCCTGATGATTCGTCGAACTTTCAAAAAATTCGCTACTTAAGTAATCTAACATTTCATGAACTTTTTTATGAGGTAATGGCTGAATATTATTCTTACTATATTCTGATTTTGTTTCGATTTGCACATCTGTTTGCAGGCCCGGCTTGAAGGCCACGTTATTAAAACGTGCATACTCGAATTTTCGATAAAGTAATTCATAATTCACAATCTGATCAAACGGCTTGTCAATATTAAAGGAAATCGTATTAAGCTTGCTATTGCTAAGCCCGCCTGTCTCAATAACACCTGCGCTTTGGAAGAAAGGCTCCATACATTTTACGACGCTGCCATCTTTTAACGTGCAACTCAGCCTGTATTCGTAATCTTTTGAACTTGTGGTAGCCCAGAAAATTGTCGCCATATCCGGCGAGCTTTTTTCCGCCTGGAAGGGCTGGATGACTATCTGATCATCATTACCTATTAAATATGACCTGTGTATCTGCATATTCGGTGAAGATGGACCTCGTCCTTTCATCCACTGCCCCTGTGCAACGCCGACTTCTATGGGGCCTTCTTCGAATGCATCTTTATGGTACGGCTGCGAATCATCCGGGTGCTTAACGTAACATAAAACAGTGCCATCCTGTGCGACTTTAGTTGACCAGCCGAAGCCTTCATATATTTTCATTCGCATGGAGATATTCTCCCCACCCTGTGCCTTTGCTAAAAAGGTATATTGAGTAGGAACGGCCTGCATCGGTGAACTTCTCTTATTTGCTTCAAATGAAGGCTCAGACATCTCGCTGCCGTCAGGTTTCCACCATTGTGCATCATCTACAGGCTCTCTGCATAGACCAACCAGCTCAACTGTCACACCGTTCGGTAGTGTAGTAGTGAACTTTTGGGGAGAGGGTTCTATTTCTACAATATTCAGTTTTTTGTTTCCTTTTGCCATCGGCAATAAAACTACTGCTATGATGATGATCATCACCAAGCCCAAAACGCCCAATTTGGCGTTTTTGGGGAACGGCCGGTATAGGATGTGTTTTATTCTTTGAGATAAGGCCTTTTTCGATTCGACGACACCAACCAACCGAAGGCTCAAAGCCGGTTTGGAAAATGCAATCTCGGCAATATCAATAAGGGTATTGCTGTAACTATTTGTCTGGTCTCCAAGAGCCACTAAAACCATTTCATCGACGGCCTGCTCGCGAATTCGTCGAACAATCAAGTTCACAAGCCAGACAAACGGGTTATAAAAATAAGCAATTTGTAAAAAAGTCTGCACGCAATTAATCCATAAATCCCCCCTTTTGATATGTGCCAGCTCATGGATCAAAACCGCCCGGAGTTTTTCCCGTGATAATTTCTCAAGAAGAGTTCCCGGAATTAAAATCACCGGCCGAAATAATCCGCAGACCGCCGGACTGGTGACGTTAGCTGAGAGTCTCAACTGGATAATCCGACGAACACCCACCTGCTCGCGGCAGTTATTAAGGATCTCAACTAACCTGTTCTTTGCCGGCTTACTTTGTGTAATCAGTCCTTTAACAAAAAATATCCGTTGTATCAGCAGAACCGTGATTATCAATACACCCACAAGCCAGAGCAAAAATAAAATCCCCTGCCATGTCAATGCTCTTAGATTCACGGTAGCAGATATAACTGGAGTTGTTGATGTAGTCGGAGGTTTAGAAACTACAGGAGTAACAGGCTCGGAGAACTCTGGTGTAGATTGAGCTAGGGACACCCCAACAGGTTCTGCGAATTCATCGACCGTTCTTGCTGCCGCTTGTTCGTCCCGGACGGGATTCGCCGGAGGTTCAGCGACAATCGAATCGATGGAAAAATATTCACCAAACCAGTTACCTATACCTGTCGGCGATGACAATGTAGGTGGCAGAACAAGCTTGATAAAAACCAGCATCCAAATCCAGTATCGAAAAGTCGCCCGAACACGTTTGCGAATCAGAAAATCAATAACCAGAAGTAACAAAATCAAAACGCTGGACTGGATAAATATATTGCCAGCAAAATTACAAAATCCCCTGCCAATTTCATTGATTGCAGTTACGCAATTATTTATTAACTGGTTCATGTTTTTACTCTCCCTGCTTTTCGCTTAATTGTTTCTTTATCCTCTTTTTTGTTTTTTAGCAGAGTTGACAAGATCGCGTAGCTGTGATGCTTCTCTTTTCGAAAGGCCCTCATGCTCAATTAAAAACTGCATCATCGGCGTCAGAGCACCATTAAAGGCACGAGTGAGCATCTTTCGAAATTCTCCCCGTTTGGCATCGATTTCAGTTATGCAGGATTTAAAAAGCTGGAGGTTCCGGATTTTATCTATTTGCAGAAATCCTTTCTCGACCATCCTGTCCATAGTGGTTTTAACTGTGCTATAGGCCAAATTACGATTTTCAGTCAGCTTTTCCTGGACGGTACCGGCAGCGCATGGCTCTTTCTCCCAGATTACTTTCATAATCTCCCACTCGGCTTCGGTCAGTTCAACAATTGGTTTTTCTCTCTTTGTCTTGCCTGAATCTTTTGATTTTGTCATATCTGCAATCTCCTAATTCTATATATATAGAATATATACGACAATTGTCGAATGAATCAATGCTATTTTCAAGCTTTTTTAGGAAATTTCCAGAATTCCTCAATTTTACGCTAAAAATGAGGAAAAATAATAAAAAAATTTGCCTTGACATTTAGTACTATATAGTACTATTTTATATAAAACTATTTTTTTCAGGAAAGGATAATTAGAGATGAAAGCGAATATACTATTAAGCCAGGGGATAATTTGCATCGCTGCTTCCATTTGCTTTTGCTGCGATCTTTTACATGCTGAGACAATATATGTGAGCAGTGACCAGGGCAATGACACAAATCCCGGTACGAAAGACAAGCCGATAAAAACAATAGCCCGGGCCACGGCCATCGTGAACGATAGCAATGAGCCGGGGCCGACTACAATCAAAATTGCTCCCGGAGCTTATTGTATTCCTGAAATGATTGTCTTTAAAAATTCTCGGCGATACACAAAAGATAAACGATTTATTATCGAAGCAACAGTCCTTCCTGACGACAAAGACTGGACGCCTGCAATGATGCCGGTAATTCTGTCCACTGTCGAGGGACAGGGATCAGACACTGAAAAACATGCAATCGCCATTAAAATTGAAGTCAATCATGCGACTGTGCGGGGGATAAAGTTCCTCGGCAATCCCAGACCAAGAACATGGGGCTATTCCATATTCAGGTCCGGCAAAAATCTCGATGACCTGGTTGTTTCACAATGCATGTTTGTCGGGGATGAGCAGGCCCTGCCCTACAACTGCCCGATATGTGCAAACGGTCAATCAGTTGTTGTGGACCACTGTATTTTTTACAAATCCGATATACCTGCAATTTTCTGGGATGCCGAAGACGGTATCAGTAAAGGTAATGCGATGAGATATTGTATTGTCGATGGAGCGGACATAGCCGCCATCTGGACGTGTCAGACGGATGTGGACTTCGATTTTCATAACAATATCATAACACGCAGTCAGTATGTATGGATGAGGGCACCGAATAATAGAAAGAAATACATTATTCGCGACTGCATAATTACAGAAAATAAGTATAAATCCGGCTATGGAACGGCGGCTGCAATAAACGGCCAGACCGGACCGGAAGTGACCTTCGAAGAAAAGAATGTTATAAAGCAAGGGAATGTGCAGCTCGAAAAAGCCATCGTAACCGCCGACGCTTTAAGTGTAGTCCGGTCGAGAGGATATCTCCATATTATGCCGGGAACATTGGGTAGCGACCTTGGGGCAGGATTGTTTACAGGTTCGGTGAAAGACGCAAAGATAGAAGAGCAGGATTATCGTAAAGAAACCTATATCTACAAAGAAGTGGATGATCTTAAGATTCCTGCTGATGTTTTTTTGCCTGTTACAGATGAAGTACGCGCCGTGGTTTTATTTATTCACGGCGGCGGTTTTATGTTCGGCAGCCGGATAGATCGGCCAAGTAAACCTTTGTTGGACAAATTAATAGAGGCTAACTACGCTGTCGTTTCGATAGATTATCGTCTGGCCCCGGAGACTAAGCTGGCCGATATTGTTAAAGACACCGGAGATGCATGTACCTGGATCAGAACCAAAGGCCCATCATTATTCAAAGCTGATCCAAAAAGGTTGGCCGTAATCGGAGGCTCCGCCGGAGGATTTTTAGCTACTACGTGTGGATACACAGTAAAACCTCGACCACAGGCAGTAGCTGCAATATCCGGTTTCGCCGACTTTGAATTTGCCAAGCCAAGCACAGATAGATCCATACTGAAGCAAAACAATCTTTATGATTCTGTTGGTAAGGAGATACTCACGCAAGGCGGAGAGGATAGATACAAGCTTTGCTTTTTCCTGCTGGATAATGGACTTTGGCCGTGGGAGGTTTTGGGATTTGAACCAACGTCAAACAAAGAGAAGGTTAATGCATTACTGCCCATTAATCATATTAATTCAGATTATCCTGCAACATTGCTCATCCATTCGAAAAAAGATCAGGTCGTCCCATTTTCGCAGGCTGAAAGGCTGAACCAGGCACTGACTGCACGAAAGATAGAATCCGAATTATTCGTAGTACCTCAAGGCCACAGTTCAGAAATTATAAAAAATGATCCCGAAGCGGTAGAAAAGATAATATCTTTTTTGGATAAATACCTTAAACATTGACATACTAAAAGGAGAATCAAAGATGGAAGAAAAAGAGATTAAAAAAGAATGTTTGAAATTAATTGAAACAACCGATGCCGCATATCTGAGTACAATTGGCGATGACGGTTACCCTCATACACGCATGATGGGCAATTTGCGAAATGAAAAACAGTGTAGAATAGCTAAAGAATTGTTCGCAGGTCACGATGAAGATTTTCTGATCTACATGCTGACAGGCAGCTCCTCGCCAAAAATGAAGCAAATCAGGGCAAATCCAAAAGTATCGGTTTACTACGGCGATTTTGCAAATTTTCATACGATTATGTTGGTGGGTGATATAGAGGAAATCGATGATACAGATTTAAAGAAAAAGATATGGCAGGATGAGTGGAAAATACATTGGCCGGGTGGACCTGATGATCCAGAATTTGTCTTACTCGAATTAGCGCCAAATTTTGTTAAGGGATGGTATAAACAAGCGCCTTTCGAATTCGAACTTTAGTCAAAAAACCATAATGTAAAAGTCCAGGTAAAAGGTTATAAAACCTTCTTCGGAGATGTGATTTTAAGACTGGTTTATTTATTAAAGCTGCGAAAAAATTAAAGGAACTCTAATATGAGTAATCTGAAAACCAAAGATCAGATATGGCAAATTGTGCAGACAGTTAATCGCACATGTATGGAAGGAAAGGATTTCGAGAAATTAAAACCTTATTTCCATGATGATGTTGTGATGGTTTCCCCCGGTATGGTTACCCATGCAAAGGGCAGAGATACCTGTCT
Source organism: uncultured Pirellulales bacterium (assembly GCA_964454885.1). Lineage (GTDB taxonomy): Bacteria > Planctomycetota > Phycisphaerae > Sedimentisphaerales > Anaerobacaceae > JAFGPS01. Next base: position 1,528 of record CAYVXS010000149.1, on the reverse strand, counting down.
TAGAACCTATGAAGATGCCTGTTCACAAATGGCCTTCCACAAGCTTGATGCCTTAGACGAACATATTGATGTGTACGGCGATGCTGCTGTAGATTGTCACAAGTATGAGTGTATCTGGGAATTTCAGGGTAAAAAGTTCGACGACACAGGTCATGAAATTCTTGTGTTTGTGCGGAACGATAAGAATTGGCAAATAGCCTGGCGCACACTAATTCCAGGTTCACGTCAGATTGAGAAGTGCCCAACGGAGGAAGGACATGTGGGAGTGCAGGTATCTAATGATGTGAAACAGACCTGCCTGAGTTTGATGAGTAATATGCCTGTATGCTATTTGACTACCATCGACATAGAGGGATTCCCGCATACCAATGCAATGAATAACCTGCGATATGCCAACCAGTACCCATCACTTGTTGATTTATTTAAAGAAGATAAAAATGATTTCGTGATTTATTTGTCAACCGGTATGCAGTCTCCCAAGATGGCGCGTATGAAGGCCAATTCGAAGGTGTCGGTATATTTCTGCGATGCGAATCAGCTCATCGGTCTGATGCTGGGTGGGGAGATTGAAATTATCACCAATCAGGAGCTTAAAAATCGAATCTGGCAAAAGGGCTGGACTATGTATTATCCTAACGGCCCGGAAGGACCGGAATACGGCGTTATAAAACTCGTGCCATCAATAGTCAAAGGGAGGTGTAAAAATAGACCGTTTGAGATTAAAATGTAATTCTAAAATCTCACAATAAATATGTACTTTATAAAGGAGAAAACAATGTCTAATATTTTTAAAGCGATTCTTATCCTGGTCTGTGTTTCGGTCGTTTGGGCGGTCCAAACCGAAGGACTGTCTTCAAAGAGCGATAAAAGTGCGGTGTCTCCTGAGCAGCAAAAAGCAATCGAACAGGAGATTCTGAAAGTGCACGCCGAAATGGTCAAAGCGGCGGAAAATTCGGACCCGGACAAACTTTTTAGTCATGTGGTTGATGGATGCAAAGGCGTTATTGTACAGGATGGCATAATAACAATGACACGGCAGGATGCGCTGGAAGTCACCAAACAGGGTCTCCAGGGACTAAAAGACATATCTTATAAATTCAACAGAAAAAACATTACTGTTATTTCCCCGACTACGGCTGTTTGGGTGGCGGACGGGAATACTTCAGTGACAACAGTAGATGACGGACGTCAGCTAAACTTTCCATTTGCCGAGACGATTATTTTTATATTAAAAGACGGCCGGTGGAAGGTTTTTCATGCGCATCGTTCCGTTCCTAATCAAAGGTGACAAGGATAAATCCTATAGTGAATATGTTTTTGAGAGAAAAATATGGAAAAACCATGCTTAAATAATCAAGACGAATACCCGGATGATGAGGTTTTGAGTCGCTATCTCGGGAAAGTGAAGAAAACATGGGATTCATTTATGGATTTTATAAAAGAGAGACATCCTGCATTTTCGGGCGAATGGCGCTATTATAGAGATGGAAAAAGCTGGCTTTATAAACTCACAAAGAAGAAAAAAACA
>CAYVXS010000148.1:4513-7259 GCA_964454885.1 uncultured Pirellulales bacterium | reverse complement strand
TTTATTTTAAGCATGCGGCTTTCCTCCCGCGGGAATCCGCTTAAACAACCTGTCAATCAACGGCGTCACGGCATTCATTAATAAAACAGAGTACATTACTCCCTCAGGATATTCACCGACGATTCTTATCAGCATAGTAATCGAACCGACACCTATTCCGAAAAGCCACATTCCCCTGCGTGTCAGAGGCGCAGTAACCGGGTCGGTCGCAATGAAAAATGCGCCGATTAATAATCCGCCGCTGCATAAATGCATCAACGGTGAAGCATACGCCTCGGGATTTATTAAATAAGCAATTGTCCCAAAAACTAATGCCGATAGTATTACCGCTAAGGGGATATGGAAACTAATCGTCCTTCTTATTAAAAGGTAAATCCCGCCGATTAGCAGTGCAAAAGCACTCGTCTCTCCGAGACAGCCGCCGACCGAACCGGTAAAAGCGGCTTTTAGCTGTTGGTTGACTTGTGCCGCACCGGTATTCTTTTTCTGGGCCTCCTTGCTGTAGGCCAATGGTGTCGCCTGGGTGCGGACATCTATAGTATTTTCGGCCGATATCTTCGGCATCGCCGAATCGATTGTCGCCGGGACGGTCCACGTCGTCATCATCATCCCGAAGGAGGCGGTCAGAAACGCTCTGCCGACCATCGCCGGATTGAAGATATTGGCTCCAAGTCCGCCGAATACCATTTTTCCGATTGCAATGGCAAAAACACTGCCGATTACCGCGGCCCAGAGGGGAAAAGCAGGCGGTAGTGAAAATGCAAGAATTATGCCGGTGACAACAGCACTGAAATCATCCAGTGAATTCGGTTTTTTCCTGATAAGATTGCACAACAATTCCGCGACCACGGACGAGATTACACAGGTCGAAACAAGCATCAATGCGTGCAGGCGGAAATAATATCCGGCGGCAAGCATCGCCGGAACCAGGCCGATGATGACGTCGATCATAACACCGCGTGTCGAAAGGTCCCGGCTAATATGTGGTCCGGATGATACTGTTATATCCCTAAGCATATTCTCTCATCTCGTATCTGGTCGAAGATTGCATAATACATAACTGTTATTTCGGAATCTTTTTCTTTTGCCTGGCAAGAAAGATTTTGCCGGTTTTGATATATCCCGTCAGCTCGATATTGGCAGGACAGACGTAACTGCAACAGCCGCACTCGATGCACGCACTAATAAAATTACTCTCGGCTATGTCCATAAAATTGTACTTAACGGCGTGGGCGATTTTTGTCGGATTCAAATTCTCGGGGCAAACCTGCAGGCATCTGCCGCAGCGGATACAGGAGGTCTGACGTCTTAAAAATTTCGCGTGGCCCACCTGCTCTTTGGTAATGACAGTCACGGCGCCGGATGTTTTTGTTATGGGAGTTTCCAAATCGGCGATGGCAATACCCATCATCGGCCCGCCGAGAATCACCCTTGCGGATTTTTGAGTCACCCCCCCGCAAAATTCAATCAACTGCCCGACCGATGTTCCTATGGGACAATAGTAATTGCCCGGTTTGGCGATTGCCTCACCGGTAACGGTGACAACCCTGTGCGTCAACGGCAAACCGGCAATGACCGCCTCTGCGATGGCGGCGCACGTGGCGACGTTTAGAACCAGTATCCCGATCATGGGAGGAATTCCACCGGTCGGGACATTTGTCTTTAAGATCGACCTGATCAACTGTCTTTCTCCGCCCTGCGGATATTTCGTCTTTACCGGGACCACCCGAATATCGCCGCCGAGGCCGGCCCTTTCCAGTGCCTTGTGCATCACTTCCATCGCCACGGGCTTGTTGTCCTCGATGCCGATAAGCACTTCCGGGCAGCCGGATGCCTTCTGAGCAAGCCTGATACCGGCAACAATCCGGTCGGTCCACTCGAGCATGATACGATAATCGCAGGTGATGTACGGCTCGCATTCACAGCCGTTGACAATCATGGTCTTTTTTGGCGACCGGGGATTCGGTTCGATTTTGACCCTTGTGGGAAAACCCGCCCCTCCCATACCGACAATACCGGCCTCCCGAACAGCTTCACATATCCGCTCGGCCGAATATTTATCTATATTGAAATCTTCCTTCAACGTAAAATACGAACGGTTGCTCTGGCTTTCGGCATCTTTTTCAATGACAATCGCCGGGCTTCGTCCCATCACGACATGAGGTCTCAGTGCTATCTCCACAACTTTGCCGGTTATCGGAGAATGAACCGGCGCCGAAACAAAAGCTTCGCAATCGCCGATTTTTTGCCCTGCCTGCACCGTATCGGCTTTTTTGACTAACGGCCTGCAGACCGCACCGATGTGCTGGCTCAGCATAACAGCAACCTGTTTCGCTTCTGGTCCGGCCTGAATCGGGCTCTCAGAAGTGAGGCTCTTTTTTTCCGGCGGGTGGATACCGCCGGGAAAACTCAATCGGCCTTTTGTTGCAATACTCATATCCGTGAAATTCTAAAAAATCTTATGAAGCCTTTTATCTATCATTTTTATAATAAATACACAAACCGAAGTTGTGAACAATGCCAACAGAAAACAACCGAAGACTTTCAATTCCTGCATATTTGACGGACTGCCGCCCTGTGAAGAAAGCAAGTTATGTCCCCCTGTTGCGGTAAAAATTTCGTTAAAAACAGCCAGAGAGATGATAAAAACAACCAGCGGTAATAAAAAAGCCACGATAACTTTGCGTACAACCGAAGGGCATGAAGCATGACCCAACTGCCGGTATATTTCACGGCAATCGTCTTT
>CAYVXS010000148.1:0-4503 GCA_964454885.1 uncultured Pirellulales bacterium | reverse complement strand
GTTTATAATGACAATCCTGACAAAATTCCTGTTGATTCATATAACTTCCACATGCAAAAGCACATTTTATAATAAATCTCATAAGAATTTTAAATATATTTTTTGAATGAAAGATAAAAAATATAATCCCCCGACATCCTCACTGCAGGAAAACCTTTAGAAAAATTCCGGTGACTAATCTTATACGCCGCTATTGCGCGGGATGAGACATTGAATGTGTTGACCGTTTTTAAGATTCATAAGCCACTGATATTAAAGCAGTTGAAACCTGCTATAGCCGGGAATATTTCAGCTTTTGCAATCTCAGAGCATTTGTGACCACAGAGACCGAGCTGAACGTCATTGCCGCCGCTGCTATCATTGGGCTTAATAAAAGCCCGAATACGGGGTAAAGAATTCCGGCCGCTATGGGCACACCGATAGAATTATACACAAACGCGAAGAACAAATTTTGCCGGATGTTTCTCATTGTGGCCCGGCTGAGAAACCTTGCACGAACAATACCTTCAAGGTCGCCCTTGACAAGTGTTATCCCGGCACTTTCTATCGCTACATCCGTCCCTGTTCCCATAGCAATACCGACATCCGCCTGAGCCAATGCAGGGGCATCGTTGATGCCATCGCCGGCCATCGCAACTTTTTTACCATCCTGCTGTAAACGCTTGATGACCTTATCCTTTTGGTCGGGAGAAACCTGGGCTTCAATGTCATTGATATTCAGTTTACGTCCAACCGTCTCGGCGGTCGTGCGGTTATCGCCCGTGAGCATAACAATATGAAATCCCTCTCTGTGTAACTGTTCGATTGCCCGGGGTGTGGATTCCTTTATCGGATCGGTAATACCAAGCAGACCGGCAACTTTTCCATCGAGAGCAACAAACATGACCGTCTGGCCCTCGGCCCGCAGCGATTCAGCGATTTTGTCCACATTATCGGGATCGATCCCCGATGCCTCTAACAGTTTACGATTGCCAACCTCAACTTTACGGTCTTCGACCTTGCCTGTAATTCCCAGGCCGGTAACGGATTCGAAATCGCGTGCGTCGGACAGTTTGATATTTTTTTCCCGGGCATATTGCAATATGGCGGTGGCCAGAGGATGCTCGGAGTTTTGCTCCAGTGAAGCGGCCAGCCGCAAAAGCGTCTTTTCATCGAAACCCATCTGCGGCTGAACGGTAACAAGTCTTGGTTTGCCTTCCGTTAACGTCCCTGTTTTGTCCACCACCAGGACATCAACCTTTTCCATAGTATCTAACGCTTCGGCGTTTTTAATCAGGACACCCATTTGTGCACCACGGCCGGTCCCTACCATGATCGACATGGGAGTCGCCAAACCCAGAGCGCATGGGCAAGCAATTATAAGCACGGCAACAGCGTTAACGATGGCATGGGCCAGTGCCGGCTGCGGGCCTAAAAAAAGCCATATAAAGAATGTTACAATTGCACTTAAAATAACAACCGGGACAAACCAACCTGCAACAATATCCGCAAGATGCTGGATTGGGGCACGACTGCGCTGTGCCTGTGCCACCATTTGTACGATCTGCGCCAAAAGTGTATCGGCTCCGACACGCTCGGCCCTCATTAGAAACGAGCCGGTGCCGTTGATAGTTCCTCCTGTTACTTTGTCTCCTTGGGATTTTCCGACGGGGACCGGTTCGCCGGTAATCATAGATTCATCGATAGAGCTGCGGCCTTCGGTAACGACCCCGTCCACCGGGACTTTTTCGCCGGGCCTGACCCGCAGAACGTTTCCCGGGGCAACTTGTTCCAGGGGTATTTCCATTTCAGTTCTGTCGTCTTTAACCAATCGGGCGGTTTTAGGGGCCAAATTGAGCAACGCTTTTATCGCGCCGCTTGTACGGTTTCTTGCTCTTAGCTCCAGGACCTGCCCCAGCAGGACAAGTGTTGTAATCACCGCGGCGGCCTCGAAGTACACCGAAACCAAACCATTTTCATTTCGCATCGATTGAGGAAAAATTTGTGGAGCCAGGGTTGCGACCACACTGTAAACGAACGCAACAGCGACACCCAGAGAAATAAGCGTGAACATATTTAACCGCCGGCTTATGATCGAACGCCACCCCCTGATATAGAACGGCCATGCTCCCCATAGAACAACCGGTATGGTTAAAACGAATTCTATCCAGATAAGCACTTGTAGAGACACTATTTTTTGAACGGGCCGGCCGGGGATAATATCCGACATCGCTAATAGAAAGACCGGTAGTGTCAGAACAAGGCAAACCCGGAACCGACGAATCATGAGGGATAATTCCCTGTTTTCCTGTTCGTCTGCGGTCGCGATTTTGGGTTCCAAAGCCATGCCGCAGATTGGACACGCACCGGGGTGGTCCTGTAACACTTCCGGGTGCATCGGGCATGTGTAGCCGCCGGAAGGTGTGACCGCGGCCTGCGGTTTTTCCGCCTTGACAAAATACTTTTCTGGATCATTTTTAAATTTCTCAAGACAACCCGGACTGCAGAAAAAGTATGTTCTTCCTTCGTATTCGAACTTCCGTTCATCGGAAGGTTTTGATATATCCATCCCGCATACTGGGTCTTTAAAGGTGTTTTTCATTTCTTTATTTTTAATTGTTTCTCCTCTATATATATCCTTTAGTGAGAATTTTCAATCTTTAACATCCTGTTTCATGCGCTCGAACTCTTCTTTATTTATTTCCCCTCCGGCATAACGTTTCTTAAGAATCTCCAGGGGGGTCTCATGCAGTTTTTGTCCGTTTCCTTTAGGCAGTTTTGTCACTATATAAACCAACAAAACGATTCCCAATACAAATAACAGCAACATCAAAATACTCCCATAACCATAGTTCATCATGTGCCAGCCGTCATTCATATACCCCTGCGAAAAAGCCAACGATTGTATTAGCACAGTGATAACGATAATAAAAACTATCTTCGCCATTTTTTGCTTCCTTTCTACTATATGCTGTCAATAACCTGCTTAATTTGTATTTCAACATCCGCTGCAATCTTTCTGAGCTTTTCGTTATCAATCATTTGCATGGCAACTGTCGGTTTTATCGCTGCGATTACCACCTTGTCGTCTTTTTCATAAACGATGACATTACAGGGCAGCATAAGACCGATATTTTTCTCAGCTTCAATCGCTTTATAGGCGTTGGCCGGATTACAAGCGCCCAATATCACATAATTTTTAAAATCAACGCCGAGTTTCTCCTTGAATTTTTCTTTAACGTCGATGGAAGTAAGAACACCGAAACCGGCTTTTTTAAGGTTTTCCATCACCTGTTTCAGAACCTCTTCGAAGCTAATGTCCAGCTCTTTAGTGAAACCGTAATTTATCATTTTGTTGTTTCCTTTCAGTTTATCATTTCTCGATTGATTCATTCTTTATCTCGTATAAATATTGTTTTGCACTCAGGGCGGCTTTAGCTCCCTCACCGGAAGCAATAATAATTCTTTTTCCAAATACTTCGGTCACATCCCCGCAGGCAAATATTCCCTGAGCATTTGTTGAACAATCGGGTTTTATTTTAATTTCACCTTTGTCGTTGAAATCGAGCAGGTCCAGGCAGAACTCCGTATTGGGTATAAGACCCACCTGTATGAAGACCCCGCTGCATGCAATTCGGCGTTTGGTCATGTCACCAAGGGACTGAACTTCCACACCCTCAACGCCGTCTGCTCCGTATATTTCAGTGACATCATGCTTATCAAGTATTTCAAAACCAGGGTTCCTGGTTAGTATATCAAGCTCCGAAGGATCGGCTGTGATATTTACTTTTTCGATGAGTGTTACGTTACAGCCGGATTGCAGAAGCCCTCTCGCTGTTTGAGTACCGGAATTGCCGCCGCCAACCACCACGACATGTTTTCCCGCAAATACTGAAGTGTCCTGTAATGCACTGTGTGATACTCCCTTACGCAAAAGCCGCTGCTCACCCGGGATTCCCAGTTTCCGTCGTTTCATACCCGTGGCGATAATGACCGTTTTTGCCAGATAGCTGTTATTATTTTTCGTTATGATTTCATAATCACCGTCTTTGTGATTAATACTTATAACTTCATCCATCACATGTTCGAGATAATGCCGATGCAAAAACTGGTCTTTGAATTTTTCAACCAGCTCGGGGCCTGTTATGAAATCGAATCCCATGTAATTTTTGATTTTTGTGCTGTCGATTGCCTGACCGCCTATATCTTTGCTAATAAGAAAAGTATGTAGCCTCGTAACGGATGCGTAAACGGCGGCCGTCAATCCGGCGGGGCCGCCGCCTATGATGATAAGATCATATTTAGAGCTTTTGTGATATTGCTCTGTTTCAGCCTTGAACCTGTCCCGGCAACCCCCTGAGCAAAAGTAGTAGGTTCTATCATCGTAGGTAGCGATGAAACGGTCCGAATCGATCCGCATTCCACATACGGGGTCCACCGCCACTATAGTGGCGTTCCCTCCCACTCTATCATCCATATTGTTCATTTCATCCTCAAAGAGCAGCCTCACCTTCTCGGCCGGTT
>CAYVXS010000147.1:0-7277 GCA_964454885.1 uncultured Pirellulales bacterium | reverse complement strand
ATTGCAGCAGATTCGGGCCAAGAAAGGCTACCATGATTATCAAAATCAAAAGCGTAACAACAGAAGAAAGCTCCTGGCTTTGCGGCACATGTCCTTTCTGCCTGGCTTTCTGCAGCTTCCTTGGGGTCGGTTGCTCTGTTTTTTCTGCTACTGTCTGCTCTGCCATGATAGGATCCCGGTTTTTATACCAGGCTTAAAACCATGAACATTATTTTTATAAATGAAAAATGCTTATAAGGGTAAAAATTTATTCATCAACTCGGCGAACTCGGAGATATAGGAACAAAAGAACGGCAGGAATATTATGATCATGATAAATCCCAGTCCGACTCGCATGGGTAAGCTTATAAAAAGGATATTCATCTCCGGCTCTACCCGTGCCAATACGGCCAGGATGACCATCAATAACAAAAAAGCTGCGAGGATAGGAGCGGCCAATTTAAGAGAGGCGACCAGCATGGCCGAGCCGGCCTGAATAACGCCGCTGGTAAGAACGGATGTTGTCGGAGTGCTGCCCGCGGGGAAGGCCTCGTAACTTCGGGAAATTACGGAAAGGAGAAGATGATGACCGTTGGCACTGAGAAACAGGATGATAAAAATCATTTCCAGCAGGCTGCTGAGCGGCTGTGTTGTTTCCCCCGTCAGGGGATCAAGAATCTCCGCCATTGCGAAACCTATCTCTCGTTCCACGATTCTGGCGCTGAGCTTTACGACGGAAAAGATGAAAGCGGCGATTAGACCGAAAGCCAGCCCGTATATGGCTTCGTTGGAAATCATCAATATCGCCTCCGGAACAGAGATACGGCTGGCATCGACAGGTAGTGACATAACCATCGAAAAGAAAATGGAAAGGATGAAAGCTATAGCAACTTTTATTCTTACAGGAATGCTTAACCACCCGAAGACCGGAACGACAAGAAAAAATGCTGAAATTCTTGTCAGCACAAGAACCAGGCCGAGCAGTTTTTCGATCAGCGGCGCCATATATTTTAATGCCCGATATTTTGAATATGGCCGAAAATTTCGTTGGCAAAGCTCAGCAGGATACTGAGCATCCAGTTGCTGCATATCAAGGTAACTGCACAGACGGCTATAAGCTTGGGAACTATTGTTAAGGTCATGTCACGTATGGAAGTAACCGCCTGAAGAAGAGTAACGACCAGGCCGACAATCAGGCAGGTCAGTAAAATCGGAGTCGAAAGCAATAAGGCCGTCTCGAGTGTGTGTCGGCCGAGGTAAACTACAAAACTGCTGTCCATAATTTGTATCCTGATACAGGTTTCCGAATTGCGAAAACCGAATAATGAATATATTTACGATGACGTCAGTTAAAACTCAGACTAATACTTTTTGCAAGTAAGCCCCATCCATCAACGAGAATGAATAATATTAATTTGAACGGAAGCGAAATCATCACCGGCGGCAGCATCATCATTCCCGCACTGAGCAGGACACCGGCAATAACCATGTCGATTAATAGAAATGGAATAAACAACAGGCACCCAATCTCGAATGCTGTACGGAATTCACTGATAATGAATGCAGGAATAATAATGTGCATATCGATATCCATCGGACTTGTGGGCGGGTCGATCTTGGCCATTTTTACGAAGAGAGCAAGGTCGGCCTCTCGGCTCTGGCGAAGCATAAATTCCTTGAGGCAATTACTGGCTATATTAGAGGCTGTTTGGAGATCGATTTTGTCGGCAAGATAAGGCTGTACCGATTCCGTATTGATTTTACCGAAAGTAGGCGCCATTGTGTATAATGTCAGGAACAGCGCCAAACCGATGATGGCAATGGTGGGGGGGATTGTCTGTGTAGTTAGAGCTCGGCGGACAAACGCAAGGACAATTACAATTCTCGTAAAGGATGTCATCATTACCAGAAGACTCGGCAGAATCGCCAGACCGCTGAAAATGATTACGAGCTTGACCGGGGTTGACCAGTCTTTTTCCTTGTCCTCTGCAACCATTGCTTTATCTATCAGATTCTTCAAATCGGTAATGCTCGGAACTGAATTTGCAGGATTGTTGGTATTGGAAGGTGTTGCGGTTGTCCCAGGTAATGTAGGTTGCTGTATCCCAACGGCGGATGGATCGGTCCTGGGGACATTAGTAAACGGATTGGCGTTTTGTCCGAAGCTGAGTCCGGCAAATATTAGAACGAAAAAAGTCGTTATGCTGATTTTAATAGGATTGTTGAGCATCGATCTTCTCAAAATTAATTTCTGTATCCGAGGCCGATTGATTCATCATTGTCGAATTCAGATCGGCCAGGGTATTAATTGTTTCGTTTGTACTTCCGAGGAGGAAACGTCGACCGCCGATTTCGAGCAAATGAACCGCTTTACGCGGCCCCAGATGGATGGTTTCGACGATACGAATCTCTTTTCCAGGCAGATTGGTTATTTTCGGCAGGAGTTTCCTGGAGACATATATCGCTGCAGCACCGAGAACGAGGACGAATAATACCGCAAGTAATGATTTGGAGTAAAGTTCACCACCTAAATTATCGTAATTGGATATTGCATGTTCGTCCGTGTCTTTACTGAACAGGTAATTCGTGTTCGACTCGGTGGATTTTACCGGTTGACATGGGTCGGATATCTTATTATCCATTCCCAGCGCTTTTGTATCGGATTGAGCCGAGCGAAAGACCAACAGACTGCCGCACAGTACAATTGTCGATATAGCTATGATTATTTTTTTCTTTGTTCCGGCTGTTTTGTCCGTCATACAAAATTAATTCCGAACTGTACGTTTTACTTTATTTTCGATTCTATACGCAGAACCACTCTTAGTCATATGTAAAGCAAATAACATGCCGAAATGCATAAATGCCGGTTTATATATCGTTTATAATAGTTTGGGGCTGGTAAATCGAATGTGTTGTCAGGTAATTTGTCGAAAAAATGAACAGGCGTATAAAATCCGTCTTTATCTGAGAATTGCGATTAAAATCTGTGAACGTTTGGATAAAAAACTGTCCGGGCCTGCCCAATCTCCACCCGAACCGGCACCCCAGGAATGTACCGACCATTTAAGCAGGTTTTCGGATAAACCTTGTTGTGCTCCTGCAGATGAGTTCAGGTTATCTCGCATAAATCGGGCCACCGCTTCTGCACGTCGTGCTGATAATATCCATTGCTCTTTCTCTGTAGTTACGTCCGGGGCCAGGCCAAGCACATACAGAATACCCGGTTTTCCACTGGTACCGAGGTGTAAATCGCGGCAAAATTCCGACAGGAATGACATTGCGGGCTTATCAAGCTCGGCACTGCCGGGCGAAAAGTGGATATTCGTTATTGAAAAATTGACACTTTCGGCGGTAAGTCGGGAGGTAGTGGTTGTTGCTGACTGTTTAATTTTCTCAAAAGTTCTATATAGTTCTTCTGCTTTTGCGTCTATAATTCTCCTGTTGGATGTTTGATCAGGATTGGGAATATAATGTATGGTTTTTAAACTGCCCAGATTTGGCTTTTGTTGCCTTCCGAAGAGTGAACCGAGTCCGACGTATCGAATGGATTCTATGAAAGAGTCACGACCTTTGTCGAAAAGTTCAGGGTCCTGAACGTCGGCCAAAGTCAGCAACATAACAAAGAAAGTAAGCAACAGGGTAACCATGTCGGAAAAAGTTACTATGTACCCTGGAACCTTGGGGCTTTGTTCTTCAGTTTTTTTCGATTTGCGTTTCAATTGTAAATATTCCGTGCCAACAAAACTATTTCCAGGGTACGTCCGGTTCCCGCAGTGTCGGGGTTAGGAGCGGTATTTTCATTACCATTTTGGGAAAAAGTACTGGTAGATGAAATGCTGATTCTGTTTTTATCAATATTTTTCTTTGTGGTTAGATAGTTCATTACAGCCCATGCCCGCTGCAAACCGAGCGATTCACTTGCTGCGTCATTTGCAGCTCCGTGTTCGCTGATGACGATTCGGTGGGATACTCCCGCCAGAAATTGTGCCATTGTATCAATTATGTTTTGACCTTGATTCGATATGGCTATCCCATTGCCCCAAAAAAGTTTGTTCGATGGGAACATAAATACAATACCTCTGTTGAAATCATAAGGCTTTGTCGAATCTAATAAACCGTCCTGATTTCCTATTTCCAATGTCGGTTTCTCACTGCCTTTATCGAGATCACTGACATATAAAATAGGAGGTATATAAGAGAGTGCATCCCTGTCGCTTCGGATTGACGGGGTAATAGTGGTCAGGCCTCTTGAGTAAATCACCTTCAACCTGCGAAATACTCTGTTATCGAAAGATGAAAAAGAAAGAAGAAGGACAAAGAAAGTGAGCAGCAATGTCATACAATCACTGAACGTCACCATCCATTCCGGTGCACCTGCGGCATCGTCTTCTTCCGGTTTTTTGCCTTTCTGCCCCATTATATTGTAGCCTTTACTTCTTCTCTTCTGCTTTGAGAGACAAACGCCTGCATTTTTTCCCGAATAACGGTCGGGCTGTCACCCTGTGCGATAGCGCAGACACCTTCGACTATCATTTCCTTTGCTGTGGTTTCCGCCTTGGAATAAATCCCTAACTTGCCCGCCAAAGGGATGAAAATTAAATTGGCTGAAAATGCTCCGTAGAAGGTAGTGAGCAATGCCACGGCCATTCCCGCTCCGATTTGGTCCGGTGAGGACAGGTTTTTAAGCATCTGGACCAATCCTATAAGAGTGCCTATCATTCCGAAAGCCGGGGCAGCGGCACCCATAAACTCCAGAATCTTTTTGCCTGTCGAATGGCGATCCTGAAGTTTTTCAATTTCAAGAGAAAGAAGGTCTCTTATGGACTCTGATTCCTGACCGTCAACAAGCATCTGCAGGCCTTTGACGAAAAATAAATCGTTTATTTTCGGTATTTCCTGCTCCAGAGCGAGTGCTCCGTCACGCCTGTTAATCGCCGCAAAGTTGACCATATTCTGGATCAGTTCCGATGGCGGCGGTATCTTTGTGACTATAGTTTTTTTAACGACCGAGAATATTCCGAGAAACTGTGGCAAAGAGAAATGTATCAAAGTGGCGCACAACATGCCGCCGATTGTAATTGCCAGAGAAGGGATGTGTACGAACGATTGCCAGCCACCGCCGACAACAATGGCTCCGACAACGACGGAAAAACCCAGAAGTACTCCTACGATGGTTGCAATATCCATTATTCTAATTCACCTCTACTATTTGTTTTAATCTCTGGCTCAGAGCCGCCGCGAGTTGTGGCTCTGATGTTGCCAGTTCGGCCAATAATTTTGCTTTGGTTCGTTCCGTCATGTAGTATAGAATTTTAACGGCGTCGTCGAAACTCCCGCTGCTTTCTTCGATCTTTCTTTCCTGTCCTTTTTCGGATTCATCGGACATGCACATATTCGTCACTATTTTACTTGCACTGGTTACTTCCATCTTATCGTAGGTGGCTGCTAACGTTAACAGGTTCGTTTGTTCGTTTTTATCAATCTCAATTCTGCTTTTTAACAATTGATCGCGTTCACTTTTAAGATTGGCAGTAATTGATGCAAGCTCGATTTGTAAACCATGAAGTTTTTCGATATCTTCCTTTAAAACATTCTGTGCGGTTTGTAATCTCTGTTCCTCCACCTTGAGAACCTGGAGTTTGCTCTCATAATCCTGCATCTTTTGTCGAAGATCGTGTATTAAATTTTTAAGCTGCTGCTCAGTCATAGACTTTGTAGTAATTTCGACCGTGATATCCGTAACTTTATTTGCTTTCGGAATTAACTGTTGTGATTTAGGTTCGGCTTCCGTGACGGCATTTATCGTTTGTTCCGTCTCTTCCGGCGGGGTGATTGGTTGCGGCCTCACAAAAAAAGCAAAGGAAAATGCCCCGGCAAAACCTAACAGCCCTAATCCCGATGCTATTATTATCAATTTCTTACTCACTGGTTTTCTCCTAATTTCGTGGACTTCTTACAAATGAGACTGTCGCTCTGTCGTCCAGTTCTTTTTGTTCGAGTTTTTCCTGTTCTTTTATGTATTGCGTCTTTGCCTCGCTTCGTAGTCTTTCGAGACCTTCTTTTGATCTTCTGACTTTCAGGACCTCCATGATTTTGTTTTTTTGTTGTGTTTCCAAATGGTTTATTTTTTCCTTTAATTTTTTAATTTGCTCGTTGCTCGTATATGAGTATGCCAGAAAAAATTCCTGCTTTGCCAATCGCTTTTTAGGGCTTTCGGCGGCTAAGTCGTTAATAATATTCTCCAATAATTTCTTTTTTATTAACAGCTCACTGCGTGTGGCGACCAGTTTGTCGGTTATCTCAAGCAGCTCTGCCGTCTTCTTCTGTTCCTCTTTTGTTCGTATATCGAGTACACGTTGCAGGCGCCATGTAAACCGTTTCATTTCTTTTCCAATTTTTATTTCTTAATAAATAATACTCATTTTGGGTAATATTTATTGTTTGTTATTAGTTCCTAAAAGCTCGTCCCATGCGCGGGTTATTGCAGTCATGCGCCTGATTGTCTCATTGAAGTTTGTTTTATCTCGGACAGACTGAACAAGGAAGTCTCTTATTTTATCAATCAGGGCTATTGCTCCGTCGATACGTCTGTTACTCCCGGATGAAAATGCTCCTATGTTTATTAAATCTTCAGCATCAAGGTAAACGGCATATATTTCTTTAAGCTTTTGTGCGGCGCGTTTATGCTCCGGGCTTGTTACTACGGGCATCAAACGGCTGACACTTTGTAAAATATCGACGGCCGGATAGTGCGCTCTTTCCGCCAGTTTTCTCGAAAGAACTATATGGCCGTCCAATAAACTTCTGGCGCTGTCGGCCACCGGATCAGCTAAATCATCATTTTCGACAAGAACTGTAAGAATACCGGTTATGCTGCCGTTTGCTGAGCAACCGAGGCGTTCGATTAATCTCGGCATCAGTGAGAATACGCTCGGGCAGTAACCTTTGGTTGTAGGGGGTTCGCCTGCGGCAAGACCTATTTCACGCTGGGCCTGTGCAAAGCGGGTTAGTGAGTCCATCATAAAAAGGACATTTTTACCTTTGTCCCTGAAATATTCGGCGATCGTCACGGCTACGAATGCCGCTTTAACACGCTGGATAGGAGGTGAATCCGAAGCCGCTACGATAACTACACTGCGGGCCAAACCCTCCACTCCGAGATCAGACTCAATAAATTCACGAACCTCCCGACCGCGTTCGCCTATCAGCGCTACAATGTTGACATCCGCTTCGCTCGAATTTGCTATATCACCAAGCAGCACGCTCTTACCCACTCCACTGCCGGAAAAAATCCCGAC
>CAYVXS010000146.1:0-7309 GCA_964454885.1 uncultured Pirellulales bacterium | reverse complement strand
ATCATAAAAACAGAGTTCTTCTGAAAGGCATAATAAAGGGCAGCGGCAGAGATAACATTGACTCATATGCTTTTCCGGCAAGAGACCTTGTTGATGCTTCTTCATATTCAAGGACACTCAATGGTGAGCCTGTAGTTTCGGTTTTGAGTTCAAGAGGATGCAGGCATCATTGTATCCATTGTAATAGTGTTGTTATGGGAGGCGGAAGCAGAAATGTAAGATACAGGACTCCTGATAATATTATTGATGAAATTGAATCATTGAGAGCCCGCTATAGAAATTTCAGGTTTAACGATGACCAGAGATACAACCTAAAAGAGTATATCACCCGCGGTGGCTTTTTGCTTATGGATGATTGTGTAGTCGGTGACGGCGGTGACTTTTTTTATCAAAGTGCTTTTCAAATGTTGGAAGGAACATTCGGCAAGGGATCCGTCAGACGAATCCCCAACGAACATGAAGTTTTTCATAATGTCTATGATCTCGGCGAGACCGGTTTACCCACTGTTGATTATATATACCGCAAGCGTCCCGGCGGATTGCCTTATATGCACGGCCAGAATCACGGAGCTCGCGGAGTTTTTATGGGGGACAGACTTTCTGTATTTCTCAGCTCGACCGATATACATTGCGGCTGGTGTGACAGCCTGGGAATCGAATGGGGCAGAGCGAACTATGAAAAAGCCATCCAGATGGGGGTAAATATTATAATGTATGCAATGTCACATTAGAAACGCATAAGAAGACAGGGCTTATACCAAACGGATTGATATAAGCCCCGAAATTGCTTGATACTACAATTCTATTTTTTGCCGAGATTCTTCCCGGCTTTAAGAGTTTACAGGTTTGCGAGGAAAAGAATCTCGCCTTCGGAGAGTGCCCGGTCGTATATCCTGACCTCATCTATAAGACCTTCATAGAGTCGGTCCGTATTCTGACTGTTTCTTCCAATATTAACCGGGTACGTGGTCTTTGCTATAGCTCCTGTATAATCCATGCTCTTTACTACACTACCATCAACATACAGTAAGAGCCGGTTCCCGTCGAAAGTTCCTGCCACGTGATGCCAGACACCGTTAAACGAGTCATTCACAGGTGAATCGAGCGTTTGCCATGTGCTGTCATAAATGAAAAACTCAATACTATTGCCGCTGGCATGTTTAATCGCGTAACTCTGGTCGCCTTTGCATACGAAGGGATTATGCTCGCTATTGCCGGCATCACTTGTGTTTACCCACGCCGACAGCGTGATTGCTTCGGTGATATCGAAGTTTCCGTTGTCACCGCAGTCCACGTGGTCATCGACACCGTCGAGTGACAATGCCATACCTGTAACACCTGCAACATAACCCGGTGTACCGACAATAGTGCCGTCGAGGCCGTTTCCGGAACTATCATTTGCGTTGTTTTCAAAAGCATAATATGCAACCAGAGCATCGGTACCCGGATCGGTCGGTACAGCAACCGGCGGAGCTTCCCGATACAGCCTGATGTCATCGAGTAACACGGTACCTGATCCGCCGGTTCCATCTGTTCTCTCGAAACCGATGGAGAAAGTAGATACATTGCTCAGGCTTATACCGAGGGATGCAAGATCGATGTTCCATTGTATCCACCTGCGTTTTGTCAGGTCGTCGGGATCGCCGTCATATATGACCTTTTTACTGCCTATCTTTACGTACATTTGTTCGGATGTTGCATTGTCCGGGTCACCGTAGAACCATAAAACCAGTGTCTGAGCGCCGCCTTTTGTCCAGTTCCGCCCGATTGGTAAATCGACGGGACTTACAGTCACTTCCGAAAATCCGGCTATACTGTTGTCGTACCCTATGGGTACAGACTGATCGCCGCTGTGAACGATATTGGTTTCCATGGATGCGCCTGAGACGTAGCCTATGGTCGAGCCGTTTATCGATGGATTTAAATATCCATCCGTCCAGGTATTATAGACCAGATTGCTGCCGTCCATGCCTTCAATGATATCGTTATATGACTCGAAATCATCTACGACTACATAATTCTGTGTTGTGAAGTTCCAGATGTCACTTTGCCAGACGGCTGGGATTTCAGCGTTATTTACCTCTTCAACTGTCCAGTAATAGTCAGTTCCCATATCAAGCGATAAAGGACCGTAGCTGGTATCCGTTACCGTCACCGGTGAAACACTACCGTCGCTTAAAAACTGCTCTTCGGTGCTGATATATACGTTGTGCTCGGCAGCCTGTCTGCCCGCCTCCCAGCCGAGGATAACATCCACAGCAACATTCGTTTCGCCGGACGGCGGACCGGGTTTTCTTGCAGAGACGGGTATAGCTGTAAAACTAACCTCGCTCAAACCATAGTCCTGCAGGATGCCGCTACTCCAATTGCTCAAAGCATTAATTCTGACAAATTTTGCTGCTGCATCATTGAAAGCAACGGTAGTATTGGCGGCGTATCCGGCCGTACCCGGCGCCTTGGCAAATTCGGTAACGCTGCTGACTTGCGTCCAGTTAACATCGTCAATCGAATATTCCACAGTTACATTCTTAATACCGGACCAGGCGATAATAGACGAACCATTATAGTTCCACACCAACATCTCATGAAGCTTATATACCCTGTCGAACTCATATTGAATCCAGACCGGTCCCGGATCGTTCACATCGCTTAGCCACATAGTTTCAGTATCGGTTGAATGCAGATCATCCGCGTTCAAACCGGAACTGTTAATAGTATTTTCCGGCTCATGGCCTTCTTCAAAACTCGAGGCTGTTGCAGTAATGTTCTGTCCCGGGATGGGATACGCAAGCAGTTCGACCTTAAAACTCCATATATTCCCTTTGTGAACTGTTGAACCATCTGCTTCAATTTCATCAACTCGCCAGAAATAGGTTTGACCTAATTCGAGACGGTCGGGAATATATGTGGTGTTCTCCTGGGCAGGGCCAACCAGTAAAGGACTATCCGTATCGGCACTGTTGACATCCTCGAAAACTTTCCCTAAATATACGTTATGTTTATCAGCATTATCTCCGGATTCCCAACTGAGAATTGTATCCCTTAGTACATCTGTTGCTCCATCAGCGGGGCTTGGAGTAGTGGCAAGTGTCGGAGCCGCCGGACCGGTCATATATAAACTTTCTACTTCAGCGGCACTGAGCGTATGATTGAAAACCGTTACTTCATCGAGTGTTCCCGTGAAACTTGCCCACACCTGATTATATTCGCGAGGACCTCCGATGCGAACTGTCTGGATGTCTTCATTTCCCCCCGCAGTGCTTCGAGAAATCTCTACACCATCAACATAAATGATAGTAAGATTGGCAGGGGTACTAAAAGTAGTTGCAACATGATGCCACTCGTTGTCATTGTAATTAAAGCTGGTATTGCCGAACCATGGTGTATAATTATATAATTCACCGGCATCGCCGGGTTCCATGCTATAATCGGTAGATTCACCGATAAGATCGAAAATAATCCCCCATGGCTGATGATTTTGCGGCATTCTCATCCAGAATGCGTATGTTGCCTGCTCAATATTCAGAATTCTTTGTGTTAGTGGTGCATCCACATAGGTATAAGGTGTACCGGTGGTGGTGTTAAATTCGAGAGCACCATTCTTATAACCGTCGGTTGTCCAGTCAACTAAAGCAGCGTTCCATGGATCGATAGTTCCGTTATGACCGTAAACCGATGAATCATTGATAATCGTACCGGTACCCTCATTAAGTTTCCAGTAACCAACCAGCTCGGCTGATACGGGGACCGATAGATTCACAATTAAAAACAGGAACAAAAACATCAATTTCTTATACATGTCGGTTCTCCTTAATATGGATTAATAATGAATTGACCGATATCAATCTTTACCTTCCACCGAATATAACACATTGTTGCTTGGAATAGTGTTGTTATCCTTTTTTCAAAACCTCTCTCCTTAAATTGTTTATTGAAAGATGAAGCTCTCTATCAGAAGCATACTACTCCTGCGGTCTAATTTTTTTATTCTCTTAATAATTTAATTTGTCAGTTTATTTGTACAAGTCATTTTAATTATTTTTATTGCCCTACCGAAAGCAAAGCCTGTGTATCCAGGGGCGTATATAGAACAATATCATCAATAAAGACGATTCCGGAGCCTCCGGTTGCACCTGTTTTTTCGAAACCGATACTCAATGTCGTGACATTACTCAGGTTGATTCCCAAAGATGCCAGGTCGATCGGAAATTCCTGCCATTGTGCTTGTGTCAGGTCACCCTCAAATAAGACCCTGGAATTATTGACCTTGACGTACATCCGGTCGGTGGCGGGATTATTCGGATCGCCGTAAATCCACAGTACAAGTTCCTCAGGAGAACCCAAAGTCCAGTCGTTTCCAATTGCCAAATCACTTGTGTTGGCTGTAGCTTCCGAGTAATTAGCAACCGTGTTGTCATACGAAAAAGGAACAGATTGACTGCCACCATGAACAATCATCATTTCCATAGAGTTACCCTCTAAATGCCCGATAGTCGAGCCGTTGGCTGAGGGATTATCATATCCATCGATCCATGTCGCATAAACGAGGTTGCTGCCTTCCTGTCCGGCTTCAATATCGTTGTAAGATTCGAAATCATCAACAACGATATATTCACTTGTCGTAAAGCTCCATATACCGCCCTGCCATATCGGGGGGATTAGGGCATTATTGACTTCGTCGATACGCCAATAGTATGTCTTTGCCAGGTCGAGTGATAACGGGCCGTAAGCGGCCTGAGATAGCGTTACAATAGTTGCTGTGCCATCGATAACCGATTGCTCATCAGAACTTATATACAGATTATGTTCGGCCGCCTCTCTGCCGGTCCTCCATGAAAGAGTCACATCACGGGCTACCCCGGTTACTCCGTCTTCCGGATAAGGCTTAGCAGCTTTCACAGGAATATACATGAATTGAACTTCGCTTAACCCATACTGGTCAAACATTCCTCCCCCCCAATTACTGTTGGCGGTAATCCTGACGGCCTTGACGGCTATTGCCCCGAGCTCAATTATGGTATTGTAAACGTAAGTGTCCAAACCGGTTCCACTTTTAAATTCATGAACATCTCCCAGTTGAGTCCAGTTCGTTCCATCGGCGGTATATTCTATGATTGCATCCTTAATAACAAATCCTGTAAAAACAGATGGACCGTTATAGTTCCAAATCAGAATCTCCTGTAACTTGTAAACTCCTCCAAAATCAAACTGGATCCATGTAGAACCATTTTCGTCCGGGCTGCCGAGCCACATATCTGCCGGATCTACTGAATGCTGGAGATTGGCATCTAATCCGGAATTGTTAATAGTATTTTCCGGATTTGCCTGGTTAGAAGCCGTAACAGTAATATTCTCGCCGGGAATCGGATATGCAAAGGGTTCTGTTGTGAAGCTCCAGACGAATCCTTTGAATGTTGCTGGTTTAGTTGGGGCGTTAATTTCGTCGATCCGCCA
This sequence comes from uncultured Pirellulales bacterium, assembly GCA_964454885.1. GTDB lineage: Bacteria > Planctomycetota > Phycisphaerae > Sedimentisphaerales > Anaerobacaceae > JAFGPS01. Next base: position 1,855 of record CAYVXS010000146.1, on the reverse strand, counting down.
GAAATATTTCTTTTTAAATTCCAGTCTGCCGGGATTGTAAGTATTGACATCCTGGTTAGGACTGACAAGCAACTGACTACTTGCATCGGCATTGTTAACATCGTTGAAATCAGTTCCTATATATACATCATGGTTTTGAGCGAAATCCCCGGGTTTCCAGCTCAGGATAACATCACGAGAGATATCCTCTGCTCTATCCATCGGAACCGGGTCAAAAGCGAGCAAGTCCGGCTCACGGATGCTTTCCGGTGGTCCGTTATCCGAAGGGGTGTAAGAAGGATTAGTTGTTAATATGATTTTATCAACGATACAACCATCCTCACGCATCCAGATGTTAAACGTATGTAAACCGACGCTATCGACCTCGAAGGTGGGGACAGGGCCGTCTATTGTACTGTTTGTCCAAATGTAGGCGTGATCAAAACCATCGATTCCATCGCATGTTTCTATCGCTTTGAAGTCGAGTCCTGCGTGACAGGAATCGTCACTTCCATCGTTGGCCCATACACGTAACCACACATAATGTGTCCCTGTCTTTACGAAATTGACCTTGTAGTCCAGACGCGGGCTTTTCGTAACGTAGTCGGTTGTATTGTTAACTCTTATATTAGGCAGGGCCTGCATACCGGCCGTGCCGGTAAAACCGTCGGTAGATCCGACCAAAACCCAATGATGGTCTCCCTGTGCGACATTGTCATCGTAATTCTCCGCTTCAATCGAGACTATACCGTCAGAACCCGAATCCTGCCGGAATCCACCTGCGTTAGTGATTCCCGTTATAAGCGTTAATATTGAAACAACAGGGATTACGAGTGTTAATGTTTTAACCATAGCAGCCCTCGCTATTATTGGAAGTGTTATAATGGTATATTTAGCAAATGTATATTTTTATTTTCTCAGACTGATATATATTATACTGAGAGAACTATTTTTGAATTGAGTCATCACCTTTCTTATTCACATTCGTAAAACAACTAAAAAAGAGTTAAGCCTGTCAGAATCCCACAGCTAACAGGGGTGTCGTTACATATGTACAATCTCCTTTATGTATATTTATACAGGATTATCCTCCTTATCGTCAAGAAAAAACAAGGACTTAATGATTTTGTAAGTGTCTAACTTATGCTTTTTCAAGAACTTAGCAAGCTTTCACAGTCCTGATAAACGAGATTACATTCGGATTTGGGAATAATGTTCGATTTTGTAAAGGAGCCGGTCGTTAAATATTATAATGTATGCGATGTCACATTAAATCCTGATTTAATATACTCGTCGAATTATATCAATATCTTGGTAACTCAAGGTCCCACCATTCGGTAAACGTTTCTTGTTTTTCGTTATCCTTCATTGACCTTTTGAGATGTCTTGCTCCCCGTCTTTAATAAGTGCTCATTTGTTATTTCTGGTTTTATGCCCTCAAGTTTTTTTTCTATACAGAAATTGTGTAACTTAGAATTGCATTCAGCCAGAATATCAAGCCAAACATTATTTGAATTGTGTTCATGTTGAAATGGCAGGCATTGGTACTGGTTATAATCAATATTTCCAGTAATATACAAAAAACGTTCTTCTCCAGGTTTGAGTCTTTCTCTTTTAAAATGGTAAAGAGTTGCCATTTCTATACCATAAATGAATTTTATTATCAGTCGATCTATTTCAACAATAAAATGTGTATTATTTCTTACATCTAAATAGATATTGACTTTCGGATTATCAGGATGCAACAATAAAACAGATCTATACCTCGGGCGTATATCTATATAAATATTCTTCGCGAGCCACTGAGATGAAAATATCTTTCTTAAAAGAAATGATGGTAACCAATTCATGAACCTCCAAATAACGCTTCTCAATA